>CANRNM010000097.1 GCA_947631975.1 uncultured Clostridia bacterium | reverse complement strand
ATCTCGTTTATTATTTTAAGCCTTATTTCCTCGGCAGAGCTGTTGTATCTCTCGCATTTTTCATATAAAGCCTTGTCGCTTTCATATCTGCTTTTTTCTGCCGTGTAGGCTTCATATGCCTGCCTGTTGGCATTTACGGTGCTGTCAAAATGGAAATGCTTTTCAAAGTCCGAATAGAGCTTCACGGGCTTGGGCTCAACCGGAGTTCTGCTCATATTTACTATTTTGAGCGACTTTAATGCGCCCGAGCTGTCTCTTATAGACATCACCTGCGGTTCTGTGCCGTTATTTTCAAGCAGAGCGTTGAAGTTGTCCTTAAGGAGCTGTACTCTTTGTCTCATACATTCCTCATCGCTTATATTATTGTGCTTTTCGCAGAGCTCCGCGAGAGACTTGGTGCCTATGTATATACTTTTGGCAGCATCCTCAAGCTCCTTAGGTGTACTTAAAGGTCTGCCAAGAATATCCCTAAGCACATTTTTGGGATCGCTTTGGCTCAATATCTCCATTGTGATGTCGAGCCTTATATTTATAACGGGAGGCTTTAAATCAAATTCTTTGAATTTATCCGCAAAACTATTTATAGTCTCGCTGTCCGCCCGTCCGCTCAGCATATCCGCATATGCCTGCGATATCTTAGCATTGTTCTCCATATTTTCCTTGCGCTTTTCATACATTTGGCGCATATATTCCTTCTCCTCGGGACTTCCGTTTCTCATGGTATCTTTGTACGAATCTATCATTTCCTTGAGGATATCTATGCGCACAGGCTGAAAGCTGTCGTTTCCGTTTTTCACAAATACAAACTCGGAGCAGCTGCTTTCCATGGTGTTCATTATTTTTACCGTAAGACCCTTTTCGGCTTCTTTCAGCTTATTTTTGTCGCCTATATTTTCGGCGGTCAGTCCGAAATACTCCGCCATAGTCTTGTTGTTTATATATACGGCGTTTACGGCAGCCCAAAGCCTTTCCTTGTCCACCTCGTTAAACTCCCTGCTTACTATTGTGGGACAGCCCGTCAGATCATTCAGTATACTTTTATTCATACCGTCGCAATTGTTCAGATATTGCTCCTGCGGTCTCTGATGCTGGGGTTCGCCGCTGAAATATTTTAACAAATTCGGCAGTTCGACTTTATAACTCCTGTGGGCGAACCTTCCCGAACCTGTAGTTATACATCTGAGTACCAAATCGTCGTTGTCATGCTCGCGGTTTCTTTCTATTGCTTCTGCCGCTGCCCTTATAGAGCTTTTGAGTCCTTTATTATCTTTAAATTGATCCTGAAATACTCCGCCTTGTCCGTTCATGTAGACCAGAGCATCATTGAAGTCATGTGAATTTACCATTTGTACATCTGCAATATTTTTGCACAGCATATCATTTGCTTCCGTGCCGAGATTTCCCAATGTGGCATTGCTTATGGTTTTCAGATCGTTCATATCCGTATTGTCAATAAATGCCTGATTGTATGTAGCCTTGAATGCTTCGGAAGCAACCGTTCCGTCGGGCTGTATTCCGTCGGTCAGAAATGAGTCCGATGCCATATAGTTGAGCCTTAAAAGACTTACGGCTTTGTCGAGCGTGCACGCCATGCCCACCTCTCCAAGCAAAGACATATCGCATTTTTCCACCTCTTGGTTCATATTGAAGGCAAGACCTCTGGCAGAGCAGTCCAGAACGGCATTTCGCAGGTCATCCTTTTCGCTTAGGTCATGATATTCGCACTTGAGATGCAAAACAGCCTCTGTCATTTTTACAAATGTGGGATAGGTTTCCTCATTGAGCTGTTTTATTGTGTCCTTGTTGGGATCCTTGCGGAAAATTTTTATGAACTCACTGCCCATTTTCCGCTTAAAATCATCCATTTCCTTGGAGTTATCCGTAAGCAGCTCACGATAGGTCAGCTTATGATCCGAGCCCTCGGGGTAATTTTTTGTGAGCATATATGCGTATACATAATCATGCAGCTCTCTTGAACCTATAAGATTTGGTATCATGTTGTCGTGAAGAAACTTACTGTGTATTTCGCCGAACAGATCATCTATTTTGCTTGCATCCCTGCCCGGAAAAAGGTCGGCATAAAAAAGTGCTACATCCTTTCTTTTTCTGTCTTGCAATTCCTTTTGAGTGTCCTTTACTATCCTCTGCACATCCTCCTTGTAGTTTACGGTATAGTGCAGGGAAGCGACCGCTTTTCTCTCCGCCGTTGCTCTTACCTCGGGACTGCTGTTTTCGGGAGCGTTTATTATTACGGCTCTGGGCTTTGCAAATATTGAGTTTCTGTTCATTATAGTTATGAACGAATCATTGTCGAAGGAAAGGGCGTTCCTTATGGCTCCCGCATATGCGGAGATGTTGTTTTCATTGTCCTTTCCAAGCTTATCCGTAAGATTTTTGCCGTCTATATATATGCTGTCAAGAGCCTTGCGCATATTGTTGTTATTAAGCTCCGAAAGACCCGTAACGCTTTTTATAAGGTCTATGTCGTTGTCGCTTAATGTTGCTCTTATGGTCTTCTGTATTGCGCCTGCGCTGTTTTCGTTATAGCTTGCGGAATAATTTAATGAAGCAGAAGCCTTGTTACGCATTGCTTATTCCAATTTATTCTGTTCATTCTGTATTTCATTATGGCTTTCTTCTGTTTCAAGCCATGTTTCGGGATCGCTGTAGTCGATATCTTCATTTGATAAGGGGCGCGCAACAGCCATAACGGCTCTCTGGTCCAGGAAATTATCGCTCATGACCGTTACGAAGGAATTGCTGTCGGGCGAGAGCGCTTCTCTTATTGCTTTTATATAATCGGCAAAGCTGAAATTATTGCCTTCTCCAAGCATACTTATTACGCTTTTTCCGTTTATATAAATCCTGCCGAGAGCCTTTCGCCTGTCTGCGTCATTCTGCGCCTCCTCCGAAAGATTGGGGTCTGCTTCATATCCCGTGATTCGGCTTATAAGCGTCATATCGTCCATTTCTGCGGATATACCCAGATTTATGGCGCTGTCAAAAGCCTCCTGTATCTGTTCCTGTGTTACTGCCATGTTTACACCTCCTTAAACTGTCCTTTCGTTCTGCACCGCGTCTCTCTGCGCCGTAGGCTGTGTGAGGGCAGGGGCATTATTCTGCGCCGTCAAGCCGTCTCTTGACATCTGCAGCTGGTTTACATTCACTTCTCTCTGTCCGAGACCGCTTCTTTCCTCCGTTATTATCTTGACCCTTGTTTCCTCCAGAGCGTTGTTGTATCTTACTCGCTTTTCATATATAGCCTTTTCGTGTTTGTAGTCTTCATTATCGTTTATATATTTTTCATAGGCTTTTATATTTTTGTCGACCGTGCTTTTAAGATGGAAGTGCGTCTGACGCTCGGTATAGAGATCCACCTTCTTTGGCTCAACGGGAGGCTCGCCTAAGCTCATTGTAATGGGCTTCAGCACGCCGTTTTTATCCCTCACCGACATTGGCTTGGGCTCTTTTCCGTTATCCTCCATATAAGCGTTGAAGTTGTCCTTCAAAAGCTGTTCCCTCTGCCTTGTACATTCCTCATCGCTCATGTTCTCGCCCTTGGGACAAAGCTCTGCAAGCGTTTTGTTTCCTATGTATATATTCCTTGCGGCGTCTTCAAATTCCTGAGGTGTGCTGAGCATTTTGCGCGAAAAGCCCGAGAGAATATTTCCCGTTTTTTCTTGACTCATCATCTCCATTGCCATATCGAGCCTCATTTCTGCCGAAGGCAGTACCATATTGTTTTTCTCGAATACATCCTTGAATCTTTCTATGGTTTGACTGTCGGCTCTGCCGCTTAAAATGTCCGCATATGCCCTTGCCGTTTTGGCGTTCTCCTCAAATGTATTGTTTCTTGCTGTCGTCATCTCTCTTGAGTACTTGTAATCGGCGGATACTGTCTTACGATAATTGACATAATCCTCCGGACCATAAGAACTCTCCGGTCCCGATGCGTTCGCCAGGTCTATCCCGTTATAGACATGTACATTGACCTCCTGAAAGCTGTCCCGTCCGTTTTTTACAAATACAAATTCGGGACCGTTATTTTCCATTGAGTTCAATATCTTGCCCGCGAGCTGTCTTTGTACATCGTCTATCCTTGCGGCGATATTGTTTTCGTTAAGCCCGAAGTATTCCGCCATGCTCTTGTTGTTTATATATATTGTATTTACAGCCGCCATAAGCCTTTTCTTATCCTCCGCGTTAGGCTCTCTGCTGACTATGGTGGGGCAGCCCGTCAGGTCGTTTAATAAGCTTCTCTTTGTTCCGTCATAGGGCTCTTCCGAGGCTATATTTCCAATATATTTACTGTTGCCGAAAAAGTAATGGCGCAGATTGTCTGCGGTGAGCATGTAATCCGCGGGTCTGGATCTTCCTGTGCCGGTTGATATGCTGTCGAGTATAAGGTCGTCGTTTTCCTTCGCACGGTTTCTTTTTGCACTAATTGCCGCGTTCCTTACTGCCTCTCTTACTTTTCCGTCTTTAAAATTCTGTCGTATCATACCGTCCTGTCCGTTTAGGTAGTCTGAAGCCGCATTGGGATCCACCCCTACATGCGCCGATAATACCGACACTTTTTCCGTTAGTGTATTTACAAGAACAACATTATCCCGCATATCCGAAGTGCCCGCCATAGAATTCTCTATTGTTTTTATATCGTTCCTATCCACATTGTCAAAAAACGCCTCATTTGCTACGGCAGCCTTACATTCGGCGGATAATTTTCCGTCGGGGAGCCTGCCGTCGTTCAGATAGCTGTCCGATCCGATATAGTTAAGCTGACTTTCGTTAATTGTGCTTAAGTTGAGTATAAACTGCATCCTTGCCATAAAGGCGATGTCGCATTTTTCAAACTGTTGGGCAAGATTGTGCATAACAACGGTATGTTTGGCAGCAAAAACGGCGTTTCCTATATCGTCCTTTTCACTTATGTCGTGATAACCGACCTTCGTGTGCAATACCGCATCCGCCATTTTTATAAGTGTAGGATATGTTTCCTCGTTAAATTGTTTTGCGGCGTCTGTTTTGGGCTTTCCGAATATCCTGCAGAACTCCTTGCCCATCTTTTCCTTGAACTCGTTCATTTCCTCGGAGTCGTCGGTGAAAAAATCTTCGTAGGAGGGCTTTTTGCCGGAGCCTTCGGGGAATTCTCGGGTAAGCATAAACATATATACAAAATCCATGGGATTTCTGTAGTTTACAAAATCCGGAAGTATATTTGTAAAATTATCCATCACTGTTCTTTTTAAAAACTGACCCTTGTCAAGGCTATTGCCGTCCTCTCCCTCGGGCAGAAGCGAAGAAAAGAACAAACGCAGGTCCTTATTCTTCTTTTCCTCTATTTCGGCTTCCTTTTCCCTTACCGCTCTTTGCATATCCTCTCTGTAGCTTGCGGTATAGCTTATGGATGCCATCGCCTTGTTTTCCATAGCCTCTCTTATTTCGGGAGTGCTGTTTTCGGGCGTGTCTATAACTACGGCTCTGGGGTTTGAAAATGCGGAATTTCTTTTCATGATAGTAATAAAGGAGTTGTTTTCGGGCGAAAGAGCCTCTCTTACCTCCCTTGCATAATCCGCAATGTTGTAGCCGTTTTCCTCTCCAAGCTTATCGGTGAGATTTTTGCCGTTTATATATATGCTGTCAAGAGCATTTTGCAAATTGTCGTTATTCAGCTCGTCAAGCCCCGTAACGCTTTTTAAAAGGTCTATGTCGTTGTCGCTTAAATTTGCAATTATAGCCTTTTGTATAGCTTCCTCGTAATTTGCCGTATAGTTAGCGGCATGATTTACCGAAGCGGCAGCCTTGTTACGCATGATTTCTTCTTTAGTCTGTGCTTCGTTATATCTTTCTTCCGTTTCAAACCATGTTTCGGGATCGCTGTAGTCAATATTATCTCTCGATAAGGAGCTTGCAATAGCCATAACGGCTCTTTGACTGAGGTTATTTTCACTCATAACGGTTACGAATGAATTATTTTCGGGCGAAAAAGCCTCCCTTATAGCCCTTGCATAATCGGCAAAGCTGAAGCTATCGCCTTCTCCGAGCACGCTCGTTATGCTCTTTCCGTTTATGCATACTCTGTCAAGAGCTCTCCGCTTGGCTTCCTCGGGCTCATCCTCCATTTCCGTGATGCTGTTTATAAGGGTCATATCGTCCATTTCCGTGTATGTACCCAGATTTATAGCGCTTTCAAAAGTCTCTTGTATCTGTTCCTGTGTAGCTGCCATTGTTATACCTCCTAATGCTGTGCTGTCCTTTCATTCTGTGCCGCGCCTCTCTGCGTCGTCGGCTGTGTAAGGGCAGGGGAAACCGCCATGCCGTTAGTCATCTGCGCCTGCATAATATTCATAGTCCTCTGCGCGGGACCGCTTCTTTCCTCTTTTATTATCTTAAGCCTTGTGTCCTCCAGAGATGCGTTATATTTTGTGCATTTGTCATAGAAAGCCTTGTAGCTGTCATATCTTTCCTTTTCGGCTACATATGCGTCATATGCCCGCCTGTTTTCGTCTATGGTGCTGTCCATATGGAAATGCTTTTGGAAATCCGTATAGAGCTTCACCTGCTTAGGCTCGACCGGCGGTTTGTCCATATTTATCACCTTAAGAGGCTTAAGCGTGCCGTAAGCATCCCTTATATACATTGCCTGCGGCTGCATATTGTTGTTTTCAAAGAGATTTTTGATATTATCCTTAAGGAGCTGTTCTCTCTGAGCCGTGCATTGCTCGTCGCTTGTGCCTGCTCCCTTTTGGCAAAGCTCCGCAAGCGTATGATTGCCTATGTATATATTCTTGGCAGCGTCCTCAAACTCCTGCGGCGTTGTCAGCTTTCTGCCCAGAAGTCCGTAAAGCACGCTTCCCGTTTCATTCTGTGAGAGTATTCCCATTGCAAAGTCGAGCCTTATGTTTACCGAGGGTACATCCATGCCCTTTGCCTTGAATACATCGCTGTATTTTTCAATGCTCTCCTTGTCGGCTCTACCGCTCATAACATCCGCAAATACTCTTGCGGCATTGAATTTTTCCTCATTTATTGCATCACGGGTCTTTAAGGTTTCCACGGCATTTTGCCTCAATTTACTGCTTTCCGGGTCGCGTCTGTTGTAATCCGTGAAACCGATCTTGGATGCCGAGTTGTAATATCCCTCAATTTCTACCGCGCTGAAGCTGTCATGACCGTTTTTTAAGAAGAGATATTCATTGCCGACATTATCCATTGATTTCATTAATATTTCACAAAGCTCATGGTCTACTTCATCTATTCTGTCCAGAATATTGTTTTTGTTAAGACCGAACTTCTCGGCAACGCTCTTGTCGTTTACATATACAGTGCTTACGGCAGCCATATACTGTGCTTTGAGCTTTTCGGGCGAAACAGCTTGTCTGCCTTCCTCGCTGTCTATTGTGAAGCAGCCTGTCAGCTCGCCCAGCAGACTGTATCTGAAGCCGTCATATTTGTCCTTATCGGGTTTATTGCCGTACTTTCTGGCATTGCTGTATATATCCTCTGCTTCGGCAGCCTCTCTTCTTCTTCTGTCAGCCTCCCGCCTCTCGGCTTCCGTCATTTCAGCTGTGTTTTCGGCTTGGGCTTCATCTTGCTCCGCGCTTCTTTGTACGCCCTGATTTCTGTAAATGCCCCATAATCTGTCAAAGCTTATCCTATTTCCTCCGGTGCCCTTGGACATACGAAGCAGAGTGAGGTCGCCGTCCGCCTTGTCCTTATCTCTTTCTAGCTGTATGGCAGTTTCCCTTATCATTTTTTTGTGATCGGGAAGCCTTACAATGTCGCTGAGATCCTCTCCGTTTTGGTACCTTTGCAGCAAGCCCTCGTTCAGGCTTATTCTCGTCATTATAGCGGCGTCCAACTCGTATAGCTTATTCTCATTACAGGTATCTATCGTAGCCATACTGCTGCTGCATATAGTTTTTAGATCGTTTGTATCCAGATCGTCAACATACATCTGATATTTTGCCGGAAGCTCCATTCCCGTACGGCTTATTGTACCATCAATGTAGCCGTCGGTCTTCATATAGTTGTATCTTGAAAGTATGCTTATATTAAACAAAACTGCACCCTTTGGCATAACGCCTATGTTTGCATCGCCGAGCTGCTGTGTCATATCGACCATAAAATCAAGCTTGAAGCGGTCAAATACCGCATTTTCAAGGTCGTCCTTTTCGCTCAGGTCGTGATAGCCTGTTCTGATATGCAGTGCGGCTTCCGACATTTCTATCATCTTGGGAACCGTTACCTCGTTGTAAAATTTTGTATTGTCGTTATATACCACGCCGTTTACCGTTCTTGCAGCGCCGTCGGGTATCTTTAGGAATAAATTGCAGAAATCCTTTCCCGCCTGCTTTTTAAAATCCTTCATTTCCTGCGAATCGTCATTCATTATCTGTTCGAGCGTAAGCTTATTGCCCGAACCGCTCGGATAATCCAGTGTAAGCATATAGTTGTATACCTTTTGTTCGGGAAGTCTGTTCGTTACAAAATCAGGCATTATATTGTTTTTCTGAAAGTAATTATAATATATATCACGTGTAAGGCGGTCATTATCATATGATGAAATATCCTCGCCGTTATTAAACAGCGTTGCAAAGAACAGCTTGTTGTC
>CANRNM010000096.1 GCA_947631975.1 uncultured Clostridia bacterium | reverse complement strand
AAAAACGGTGCAGACCACTATATTTCAAATAACGCAATTTCATGGGAAAGTCTGAAATCGGATAAAAATGCAGTTTTGAAACCCGGAAGTGTATACAGACAGGGAAATCTGTTTTACGTGTGCGCTGCGGATGGCGATGTAAATATAAATGACGCTGAAAATATTTCGGATATACATACCGGAGCACTTATAAGCATCGGAGAAAGCACAATAATGTACACCATTGAATATCTGCATAGCCTGCGCGATAATTCACCCGAAACCGTAGCCATAGGCAAAATGAAGTATTCGGAAGGAGAATATTACATATGTAAGGAACTGCCTCCCGACCCCAAACAGCAGAAATTAATAGGCGTTTACTATTATGAAGAAATATGGCATAAAATAGATAAGAAATATTTTTATATAATGTAAAATAAAGAGCTGTGTGCGGTGTTATTATTGACACTTGTGCATAGCTTTTTTTATACAAATATAATTTTTGAAGTTATTTTAATTCAAAATCGAAAATTTTTTGCCTCAAAATATAAGGCTCATAATATCCAAAAGTTATTGACAGAAAATAACATTATGTCTTAAAATAATAATATAATTATTTTAAGAGGGGGCGTTTATATGTATGCACACATAAGGACGGACGATGACAAAATATTAAAGCAGACTGTCGAAGAACATCTTGAAAATACTGCGAAAATCGGAAGGCAGATAGGTAAAGCCATAGGACTTGAAAATATGGCTTTTCTTGCCTGTCTTTTTCATGATATGGGCAAAAACAAAGAGGAATTCAATCAATACATAATTGATTCTGCCATAAATGGCATAAACACCAAGAAGGGCAAAATAGACCATTCATCTGCGGGCGGGCAGTATATTTTCAATCATTTATTTGAAGACAATCACAACAACTTTACGCCCGAGATAACGGCGGAATTGCTGACAGTGGCAATATTTTCTCATCACGGTCTTATGGATGTGTTAGATGAATCAATACCGGAGGAAATATTCTTAAAAAGATGCAATAAAAAAGACATAGGTTATGAGGAGGCAGAAAAAAACTGCGCAGTGTTTTTTTCAAAATATGATATTGACGGCATAAAAGAAAGGGCTGTCAAAGAAGCTGGTGAAATAGTTAATGTCATTAAAGAACGATTAAAAGGCAAGGAGCCGTATTTCATGCTTGCCTGCCTTCAAAGACTTATCACATCCATTGTTATGGACGCTGACCGCAAGGACACGGCGGAATTTATGACGGGTATGCATTTTGAAGAAATAAACGATTATGACGCTCTTTGGAGAGGATATATCGAAAAGCTTAACAATAGGCTTTCGGCATTTAAAAATACAAACAATATAACAGAGCTTAGAAGAAAAATGTCGGACGAATGTTTTGAATTTGCAAAAAACGGCAGCGGTATTTATTGTCTGCCCATACCTACGGGCGGAGGCAAAACGCTTGCTTCGCTTAGGTTTGCTCTGGAGCATTGCAGGCTGCACGGCAAGCAAAGAATAATATATACAGCGCCTTATCTGAGCATACTTGAACAGAATGCTGATGAAGTGAGGAACATATTAAATGACGATGAGCACATACTTGAACACCACTCCAATGTTGTGCTTGACAATGATGATGAGAACTATGACGGCAAAAATATTTATAAATATTTGAGCGATACTTGGGACAGTCCTGTAATTTTAACGACGATGGTAAGATTTTTGGACATACTGCTGTGTTATAATAGTACCGATGTAAGACGATTCTGTAAACTCTGCAATTCTGTGATAATTATTGACGAGGTACAGAACATACCCGTAAAGGCTGTCAACTTATTTAATCTAATGCTCAATTTTCTTGCCTATATCTGTAATTCAACGGTCGTTTTGTGTTCGGCTACTCAGCCTCTTTTGGGCAGGACAATAAGACCTGTTATATACGGCAGTCCAAAGGAGATGATAAAAGATACAGAAAATGTCTCCGATGCTTTCAAGAGAACAAGAATAGTTGATATGACAAACGGCGGAATAAAAAAATTTGATACAGTCGAATTTGCCGATTTTGTTCTGGACAAGGCGGACGACAACATTCTTATCATTCTCAACACGAAGTCTGCAGTCAAAAAGCTTTATGATGAGCTTATGCAGAGAGATACCGATTATGATATCTATCAGCTCACAACTCTTATGTGTCCTCAGCACAGAAAGGACGTAATATCGGAAATAAAAGGCAGGCTGGGCAAAGATAAGCTCATATGCATAAGCACGCAGCTTATAGAAGCGGGAGTTGATATTTCATTTAATAATGTTGTGCGTTCCCTTTCGGGGCTTGACAGCATAATACAGGCGGCGGGAAGATGTAACAGAAACGGCAGAACGGATATAAGGGAGGTGTATATAGTAGAATACAGCGAAGAAAATGTCAAAAGTCTGACCGATATAAATAAGGCGCAGGCTGCCATGAGAGACAGTGTGCTGCCGTATTTCCGCGAACACAGGTCGGAGCTTGGGGATGACTGGCTTCTTACTCGGGGAGCGGAAAGGTACTATAAGGTATATTTTTTCAACCGTGAAAACGAGATGGATTATAACATAGATGGACCTATAAATATGTATAATATGCTGTCATCATACAGACCTGAGTTTCCACGTCTGGCAAACAGATATAAAAGCGCGGGAAAAGCATTTAGAGTGATCGACAGCGATACTATAGGAATTATCGTGCCTTATAAAGAGGGAAAAGAGAAGTTGGACAGGCTTATAAAAAGCAGTGATATTTCGGAGATAAGAACACTTCTTAAGGAGCTCCAAAGATATACCGTCAATATCAACAGACAGGATAAAAAACTTTTGGAGCTTAAGCAGAAGGGAGCTATAGAACCGCTTCCGGGCGAATGTGGTTATGTTCTTTCACCGGGATTTTATGACAACAATGCCGGCGTCAAAACGGAATTGGATAATATTATTTTTTAAAGGAGGGATAGCATGGACAAGCCTAATATTTTTGAATACAAGGTGTATGGTCGGTATGCCTTGTTTACAGACCCGATAACAAAGGTAGGAGGCGAAAAATTCACTTATCAGATACCTACATATCAAGCTCTCAAGGGTATAACGGAGTCAATATACTGGAAGCCTACAATTCAGTATTATATTGACGAAGTAAGGATCGTGAATACTATAAGAACTCAATCACAGGGCATAAGACCTATACATTATAATGACAGCAAAAACGACCTTTCTATATATACATATCTGAAAGATGTTGAGTATGATGTCAGAGGTCATTTTGATTGGAATGAAAATAGAAAGGATCTCATTAATGACCGAAACGAAAACAAACATTATGAAATTTTGCAGCGAATGATTGCTAAAGGCGGAAGGCGTGATATATTCCTTGGTTCAAGGGAATGTCAGGGATATGTGGAGCCTTGTAAATTTGACGAAGGACACAGCGACTACGAAGGCAAGGGCACAATTACATTCGGCATTATGCTGCATGGCATAACTTATCCCGATGAGGTTACGGACAAGAGCAAGAAAGGCACTATGTCTGTCAGGCTCTGGGCGCCTAAAATGGAGAATGGTATAATTAGATTTCCAAAACCCGAAGAATGCACTATAGTTAAGGATATAGGCAAAAGAGACATGAAAGAATTTATATCCGGTGTTAATTTCACGGAGGGAGGCGATATTCGGTGAGCTGGATGGAAGCATTGCGCGAAACTTATGATAACTGTTTGTCCGAAGTGGGAGTTTATAGAGAAAATGACAGTCAATCGGACCCTAAAAAACCACCGTATCGACCTCTTGTTCCTATATATCACACTGTGATAAAAGCGGATATAACGATAACTCTGGATATGAGCGGTAACTTCATAAAAGCAGATGAGGAGGATAAAAAAACAGCATACACTATTATTCCCGTTACGGAGAATTCTGCTGGAAGAAGCAGTAATGTGGCGGCGCATCCTCTGTGCGACAATATACAGTATGTGGCGGGAGACTATGCAAAATATATCGGTTCAGATAAAGACAACGCCCGATTTGCCGACTATAAAGCCAATATTGAAAAATGGTATGATTCTCCTTACTGTACGGATAAGATAAGGGCTATATACAGTTATATTTCCCGTGAAAGTATGATATCCGATATTATAAACTGCGGAATATTCAAAGCCGACAAAAACGGAGATTACAATATCGAAAAAAAGGCTAAAATGAATGTCAGATTCAAAGTAATTGATCCCGATGCTGACCCGGACGAAGGTTATAAACCGGAAACATGGCAGGACAAGGAACTGTTTGAAAGCTTTATAAAGCTTTATGATGAAACGGTATCGGGAGAAAAGTCAAAAAAATCACTTTGTTACAGCAGCGGCGAGGAAAAGACTATAGCTGCCAATCACCCCAAAAATATTCTTGCAACGGCAGGAAACGCGAAGCTTATTTCTGCCAATTCGGCGTGGATAGATCTTGTTTGGGGAGGACGATTCAAAGAAAGCTCCGAGGCTTCCGAGGTGAGCTATGAAAGTTCGCAGAAGGCGCATAACGCTCTGTCGTGGCTCATAGCCAATCAAGGCTACAAGAGGGAGAGGGATAACCTGACTATGGTAAGTTGGTGTGTCGGCAATAAAGAAATACCGGACATAGGTGAGATGATCACGGATACTCCATTTGAAAATTTTGAAGCTCCGAAGGCAAATACGGAGTATACATATGCTCAAAAAATAAACGAAGCAATAATGGGTTATCAGAAGAAATTTAATGATAATGACAGAGTAGTTTTTATGTCTGCGAAAGCTGCCACAAACGGAAGACTTTCAATAAAACATTATGGGGAACTTAAAGGCTCGGAATATTTCTGTAATCTGAAAAAATGGTATGACAACTGCAGTTGGATCTATCCATATAAAGATGTCGAATGGACGCCTTCGCCGAGGCAGATATCACAGGCGGCATACGGTGTTAAGCAGGGCAACTTTGTGAAAGCAAGTGAAGAAGCTGAAAAAAGTTGCATAGAAAGGATATTGCCTTGCATCATTGAGGGCAGACCATTGCCCTTTGATATAATGCGGTCTGCTGTCAAAACTGTTTCAAGAGGCGAAGCATTAGGCAGAAGCGAGCGTAACAAGATAATTGCCACGACATGTGCAATAATAAAAAAATATTATAACGAAAAAGGAGTTGAAATTACAATGGAATTAAACGACAGCAATGACAGAAGTTATCTTTTCGGCAGACTTTTGGCGGTGGCTGAGGCGCTTGAAAGAAGCACCTACAATCCGGGCGAGGATCGTGCCACAAATGCCGAAAGATATTGGAGCAGCTTTGCGCAAAGACCTGCTGTAACATGGGCAATAATACAAGAAAGGCTGCGCCCTTATGTGAACAAGACAAAGTATAAGGCTAAATATGAAAAGCTCTTTGAGGAAATACACAGCAAGTTTGTCTCGCCCGATGAGTATATAGACAACAGAGAGCTTTCACCCATGTATGTGCTTGGCTATTGGTGCCAGAAAAACAATATATATAAAAGTTCAAAAAATTCTGATGAAAATAAGGAGGAAGAGTAATGAATACTTTAAAAAATAAAATTGACTTTTTAGCTATTGTAACAGTAAACAAAGCTAACCCCAACGGCGATCCCTTAAACGGCAACAGACCCAGAGAGGACTATGACGGATACGGTGAAATGTCCGATGTATGTATAAAGAGAAAAATAAGGAACCGCCTTCAGGATATGGGAGAAGAAATATTTGTGGTATCAAACGAAAGAAGGGAAGATGGCTTTAAGAGCCTTTATTCCAGAAGCCAAAGCATACCGGAGTTGAAAGAGGCTGCCCAAAATAAGGAAAAAGAAAAATATGCATCTATAGCCTGCAAAACATGGATAGATGTAAGAGCATTCGGTCAGGTGTTTGCGTTCAAAGATGGCAAGACATCAATAGGTATAAGAGGACCTGTTTCTATACATTCGGCAGTGAGCGCAGAGCCTATAATGATATCGGATATACAGATAACAAGGAGCACAAACAGCGATCCCAATATGCAGGGCAATATCGAGGTAGACGACAAGGGCTCCGAGACCATGGGAACAAAGCACAGAGTCGAATTTGGCGTATACATCATAAAGGGCAGCATAAACACTCAGCTTGCAGAAAAGACAGGCTTCAGCGATGAAGATGCCGAAAAGATAAAGGAAGCTCTCAGGACGTTATTTGAAAACGATGCTTCTTCCGCTCGTCCCGAAGGAAGCATGGAAGTAAAGAAGCTTTATTGGTGGAAGCACAACTGCCCTTCGGGTCAGTATTCCTCGGCAAAGGTGCATAGCTCCGTCAAGGTAGCGCGCAAAGAAGGCGTTACTTCTCCCAGATGCTTTGAGGACTACGAAATATTAGAAACATCTCTTGACGGACTTGAACCCGAAATAATAGAAGGCAGATAATATGTGCAGATATAAAGAGGAGGATTATCTGCTCTTATCGGGTCTGCAGCACTTTGAATTCTGTCCCCGTCAGTGGGCGCTTATACATATCGAGCAGCAGTGGGAAGAAAATTTGCACACCACCGAAGGAAAGATAATGCACGAAAGAGCTCACGACAAGGACTTTGCCGAGTCGAGAAAAGATGTTATAATATCTGGCGGAATGTCTGTGTTTTCAAGTGAATTGGGAGTAACGGGAGAGTGTGATATTGTAGAGTTCAGGCGCGATGAAAACGGCATACAGCTTTTTGGCAGGGAAGGCAAATTTATTCCGACGCCCATTGAATATAAAAAGGGCAAGCCCAAAGAGGGCAAGGAGGATATAATTCAGCTCACCTGCCAAGCCATGTGCCTTGAAGAAATGCTTTGTTGTAATATTGAATACGGATTTTTATACTACGGAGAGACGAGAAAACGCCAAAAGGTCATATTTGACGAGGATATCAGGCAGAGAGTAAAAGATGATCTTAAGCTTATGCATCAATATTACAAAAGAGCGCATACTCCCAACACAAAACCGACCGCAAAATGCAGAGCTTGTTCATTAAAAGAAATATGCGTGCCTAAACGCAGCAAGTATAAATCTGTTTCAGACTATATTTTGGACAGACTGGGGGATGACGAATGAAAAAGCTTTTGAATACTCTGTACAATACAGCCGAAAACAGATATCTTGCCCTCGATGGATTGAATATTGTCGTGCGCGAAGACGACAGAGAGGTAGGACGGGTACCGCTTCACAATCTGGAGTCCGTCATAACGGTGGGCTATACGGGTGTAAGTCCGGCGCTCATGGCAGAGTGCGCCGAGCAGAATATTTCTATATGCTTTCTTAAACCCGGCGGAAAATTTATGGCAAGGGTAACGGGCAGGACAAGAGGCAATGTGGTGCTCAGAAAAACGCAGTATAGGTATTCCGAGGATCCGGAAAAGTCGCTGGATATTGCCGTAAACTTTATTGTAGGCAAGCTTTATAATTCCAAATGGGTGCTTGAGAGAACAAAGCGCGATTATGCTCTTAGGGTAGATACCGAAAAATTGTCAGCATGTTCAGCGCAGCTTTCTGCGTTTATCAATATGGCGCGCAGCTGCGAAAGTCTCGAGGCTTTGAGAGGAATAGAGGGCGAAGCGGCGAGTATTTATTTTTCGGCATTCAATGAAATGATACTCCAACAAAAGGAAGACTTCAGCTTTGAACTTAGAAACAGACGACCGCCAACAGATTATGTTAACGCTCTGCTTTCCCTCACTTATACGCTCCTTGCCAATATGTGTGCTTCCGCGGCAGAAACGGTCGGACTTGATCCTTATGTTGGCTTCCTTCACAGAGACAGACCGGGCAGGGCTTCGTTTGCTCTTGATATGATGGAGGAATTGAGAAGCGTATTTGCCGATAGATTTGTTTTAAATATTATAAACAAAAAAATTATTTCCGCGCAGGATTTCAAACAGAAGGAAAACGGCGCAGTACATCTCAATGACAGCGGAATAAAAAAATATTTTACGGCGCTTCAGAACAAAAAGAAGGAAGAACTCACTCATCCGTTTTTGAATGAAAAAATAGAATGGGGTATGGTACCCTACGCGCAGGCGTTGCTTTTTTCCCGATATCTCCGAGGAGATTTGGACAAGTATCCGCCGTTTTTGTGGAAGTAGGTGTTTTTATGCTTGTATTGATAACTTATGATGTATCGACGGAAACAAAAGAGGGCAGAACAAGGCTCAGAAAAGTTGCAAAGCAGTGCGTCAACTATGGCAGGAGAGTGCAGAATTCCGTATTCGAGTGTGAGCTTGACGCCGCAAAAGCAAGAGAAGTAAAAAATATTCTGGAAAAAATAATAGATGCCGAGCATGACAGCCTCAGATTTTATTATCTTGGAAATAATTATAAAAATAAGGTTGAGCATATCGGCATAAAACCAAGCTTCGATGTAAATGAACCCCTTATACTATAGTGCGGAATATGGTTGCACATATATTTGCGTATATATTCGCACTTTAAAATATAAATAAAGTCTATACATAGAATTATAAAAATAGAACAAAAAGGAAGCTTGCGCATAATTTATGTATAGGCTGTATAATTTTTAGAATTGCTGCATTTGTTTTTTTGTAGCAATTTGATGTCGCTCCCCACGCGGGAGCGTGGATTGAAATAGCAAATGTGTACCATATATTAACTGAGCATAACTGTCGCTCCCCACGCGGGAGCGTGGATTGAAATAGATGAGGTTAACACGGCAGATGAAACAGCTTTAGTCGCTCCCCACGCGGGAGCGTGGATTGAAATAAAATATTGTCCGTTTATATCGGTAAAGTCTTGGTCGCTCCCCACGCGGGAGCGTGGATTGAAATT
>CANRNM010000095.1 GCA_947631975.1 uncultured Clostridia bacterium | reverse complement strand
GCCCGTTAGGGCTAAGGGAAGGGGAACCAACCGAAGGTTGGTGGAAGGGTTTATATTTGACATAAATTTACTTTTTCAACAGTCTACGCAGGACGGTTTTCCGTCCTGCGTTTTTATGATCAATATTCAAATATTCTTGAAACGGGAAGTCCCTCGTGTATTCTGTAGATAGCGTCCGCGAATACTCTTGCAACGGAAAGCTGCTTTATCTTGGGTATAGTCTTTTCCGATGAGAGGGGCACTGTGTCGAGCACTATAAGCTCCTGTATGCGGCTGTTCTGTATCCTCTCTATGGCTGCGCCCGAAAGCACGCCGTGAGTACAGCAGGCGAAGACCTCCTTCGCTCCCCTTTCCATGATAGCGTTTGCGGCGTTTGTGATAGTGCCTGCGGTGTCTATCATATCGTCATAGAGAATGACGGTCTTGTTCTTGAAGTCGCCTATTATGTTCATTATCTCGGATACATTGGGCTTGGGTCTTCTCTTGTCCACTATGGCGATGGGAACATCAAGCTGTTCCGCAAAAGACCTTGTTCTCTGAACGGAGCCCAAATCGGGAGAAACTGCCACAACGCTCTCGCTGCCGTAGCCGAACTTCTCGCCGTAATATTTTGCAAGCAGGGGCATACCTACAAGATGGTCAACGGGTATGTCGAAAAATCCCTGTATCTGCGCGCAGTGAAGATCCATTGTTATAACTCTGTCGGCGCCTGCGCTTGTGATAAGGTCTGCCACAAGCTTTGCCGAGATGGGATCTCTTGCCTTTGCCTTTCTGTCCTGGCGGGCATATCCGTAGTAAGGAATGACTGCGTTTATTCTGCCTGCGGATGCTCTCTTAACAGCGTCTATGGTGATAAGAAGCTCCATAAGGTTGTCATTTACGGGAGAGCTTGTGGGCTGAACGATGAATATATCGCTGCCTCTTACAGTCTCGTTTATCCTCACGCTTATCTCGCCGTCGCTGAATTTGCTTATCTCGCACTTTCCGAGCGACAGTCCCAGCTCCGAAGCTATCCTCTCCGCCAGACTGTGGTTTCCGTTACATCCGAAGATCTTTATGCCGCCTCCGCTGATATTCATAGATAAATTCCTCCTGCTCTATGCTTTCTTATATTTAGTTTTAGGAACAGACCTTCTCCGTCCCCTTTTTATCCTTACATATATTATTATAAAGGCAAAACAGCCCGTTGTCAAATATTGTTGAATATAAACTTTACACAATTTATGGAAAGATTTTACGCGTTTTATCTACTTTTTTATTAATCCTGTGATTTCATAAGGCAATATTTATATTTTGCCGTCATTAAAATACAGCTTTTTTGGTCATTTTTTTGGACATAATTTGTACATAATTTGTTCTCTTTTAATGTTTGCCTTTTATGTCGTTTTATGCTATAATATATACATAAACAATATATGACAAGGAGGAACGACAATGAAAAGGTTATTTATTTCAATTTTGTTTGTGCTTGTGCTCGCCGTACCCGCATACGCGCATACCGTTATAAACGTACCCATCGACGGAAGACCCGTAAGCGGCGAATATCTGGCGGAGCTCGCCCGTATAGGCGGAGACGACTGCATAAGTGTTTCAAAGGAAAATCTGGATTTCTTCCCCGCCTATGTGCCCGATACCCGCGAGGGCAAAAGCGAAAATGTGCGCCGTGAGCTGGATAAGCTCGTGTCGGAGCACAACAACAAGGCGACTACGGTAATAATAAACACTTCCTCCTACATTACAAACGGACTTGTGGGAAGCAGGTGCGGAGTGAATTACGGAAGCTATAAGGAGGCGCTCGAAGAGCTTCATTCGCTCGCGCAAAAATATACCGAGCCCCGCTATTATGTAAATATACAGATGCCCCGCTCTCTTCCCGAGACCCGCTTCAATAAGATATGGTGCGATGACGAAAAGCTTAAGGGACTGGCGTATTACTACCTTAAATATAATGACGATTCCCCCTATGAAAAGGAGATGTCGGCTTATACATCCGTAACTCCCGAGCAGTATATAATGGAATTCAGCTATGTTGCAAACAAGGCGGAGGAGCTTGGAATAAAAAATATAACTCCCTGGGAGAGGGAATTTCTTAATTATTTCAGCAATAATATAAGAAGCAAAGCGCCCTACAAGCAGTATGTGGACAACTATATAAAGCCCTATGAGGCTTCCGCGGATATGTTCAGAATACTCACGGACTACATGGCGGAGGGCTGCATAGACGAAATAGTGATAAGCAACGACGACCTTCAGGTGCCAAATTTCATAACATACTGCTTCTCAAAGGGCTTTGACTGGGTGCAGAGCGAAAACGGCTCGCCCGTGAAATACAGCTATGCCCGCACATATATGGAGAGCGGGAACCGCTCCGTACACAGAGCCATAAAGGACAAATTCCCGCTTAAGAGGCTGGGCGACATAAACACCTGCAGGGACAGCAGCATAAACATAATATACGGTACCGACGAGGTGCCTCAGCTCATATATGCAAGGGACTACACAAGGCGCTGCAACATAACGCCCAGAACGGAGCTTGTGTATAACGACACGAGCCAGAGCACAGCCACATTCGATGTGAAGGCTCCCGGCAGTCTCGCAAGGGCTGCGCTGAGCTTTGTGAACGGCTCCGTGGCTAACTATTCCAAGACTCCCGCCTGCGTATACATATACGACTACAGGCTAAACAAAAACACTGCCGATATGGTTATAGACAGGCTTGCCGCAGCCGATAAAAAGGGCGGATACACGGGACTTATAGAGCTTTTTGACCTCAACGCGTCCAATACCGTATTCAAGGAGATTTTAAGAGGCGGACGCTTCTCGCTGCCGCAGCTGGATATGTACTGCGCATGGAACACAAACGGCAACGCCATAGGCTTGGGCATAGCTCAAATGCAGGTGTACGCCGCAGCCATGGAGAGCTCAAAGGACACAAGGCAGACAATGGAAGCGCAGCTTAAATGCCTCATATGCCACGCTGTGGAGGACGGACTTTACACCAAGAGCGGAAAGCTCGCTCTAAGCAACAAGGGCTACCGCCCGAATGTGGAGGACAGGACAAACTCCAAGACTTTATTCGAGCTTCTCGACACCGACAGCATAACGTCCGCGCTTAAGGGAGCGGAATATTCCATACTCGGCAGGAAATACACCGTCAAGTCGGCAGAGGTAACAAGGCTTTCATTCCCCTGGGGCAGGACATTTGACATATATGTGGACAGCAGTATAAAGCTTGAAAGAACCAAAAATGAATAATTTAAACCTCAAAAATTCATTTGACGGACAATTAAATTCAAGCTATTAAAAATTTATTCACAAACTTCAGTTTTTTAGCCAAAAAATTATAAAATATCGGCAAAAGTATGGTAATATTTAATAAAAAAATGAATAATGGCAGCCATACTATTGCTTTTTTGGGCATAAAGTGTTATAGTATAACTTGTATAGCCTTTGACTTATATATATTGTGAGCTAAGGCTTGCAGATATCAAAAAATGCTTATGCGCAAAAGACAAAGCTTCAAAAAGCGCATTATAACATTGAATATAAAAAGGGGAAACGGAAAATACAGTTATAATGATAATAAGGAGGTCAGCAAATGCCGAAAAAAAATAAACCCGATGTAATTCATAAGATGGTGCTGCCGCAGACTTTGAGCGATGTGGTAAAAAACAGCGGCGCCAAGATAATAATACCCGAGACAAAGGAAGAATATATCGACCTTGCCATGGGCGGAAAGGGCAACCTCACAAACGAGGTCAGCTTTGATGTAAACGGAGAAACGATAAGAGAGGGCACGGTCGTAAAGTGTAAAAACGGTATCGTTATAAACTTTGAGGACCCCACCATGAGGAGAAGAGACCCCAATTCAATGGTAATTGCGGACGACCTTCCCACAGACAAGCCGACTCATATGGAGCGCTTCGGCAAGCCCTTCGACGCTATCAGAAACGAGACCTTTGAATGGCTCAAAAACCAGGAAAGCCTCATTGTGGTACCCTTCTTTGCGGGCAATGTGCAGATGGGCATAAGCTATCCCTGTCTTGCGGTTGTTCCCGGCAATGCGGCGTTCTTTGCGGCTGCTCTTGCGGAGCTTCAGGGCTTTGTGCCCTGCAGCAAGGTGCCCAATTTCTTTAAGCCGAAGGCAGTCATTTATGTAGCGCCTACATTCCGCCACACTCACTATGAGGGCAAGCAGATAGTCGTACATAACAGACTTTACGATATGCAGGAAATATTCAGCTACAATCTCTATCTCGGACCCTCCGCAAAGAAGGGCGTTTATTCCATACTTCTGCACATTGGCGAGCAGGAGGGCTGGGTAACGCTTCACGCTTCAACGGTCAAGGTCATAACGCCTTACGAGCTGGAGCTTACAATAATGCACGAGGGCGCTTCGGGCGGCGGCAAGTCCGAAATGACGGAGCCCGTACACAGAGAGGTAGACGGCAAGGTATTGCTTGCCACAAACATAATGACGGGAGAGGAAACATACGTGAGCATAACCGATACGGCTGCGCTCTACCCCGTAACGGACGATATGGCTCTTGCTCATCCCTCGCTTCAAAACGACAGCAAAAAGCTCGTTGTATGCGATGCAGAGCACGGCTGGTTCTTGAGAGTGAACCACATAGACCAATACGGCACGGAGCCCGAGACGGAGAAGGCTTGCTGCCATCCCAAGGAACCGCTCGTATTCCTCAATATGAACGCGGTGCCCAATTCGACCTGTCTTATATGGGACCATATAGAGGATTCGCCGGGCGTACCCTGCCCCAATCCCAGAGTTATTATGCCCAGAAAGCTCAAGAACAACATCGTCAACGGCACCGCCGAGGTAGATGTACGAAGCTTCGGTATAAGGACTCCGCCGACAACAAAGAGCAAGCCCGACTACGGCATCATAGGTATGTTCCATGTGCTCCCGCCCGCTCTGGGCTGGATATGGAGACTTGTTGCTCCCAGAGGCTTTGCAAATCCTTCTATTATAGACGCAGGCGGAAATCAGATGAAATCGGAGGGCGTAGGCTCCTACTGGCCTTTCGCAACGGGCAAGAAGGTAGACCAGGCAAATCTCCTCTTAAAGCAGATACTCGCTACGCCCAGCACAAGATATATACTCATACCCAACCAGTATATAGGCGCCTACAAGATAGGCTTTGCGGGCGAATGGGTAACAAGGGAATATCTTTCAAGGAGAGGCGGAGCCAAATTCAAGATGAATCAGCTTGAAGAAGCAAGATGTTCGCTCCTCGGCTACATTCCCAAGTCTGTCAAGATAGACGGCACACCCATCAACCCCGGTCTTCTGAAGGTAAATATTCAGGGCAGAGTCGGAAACGAGGCTTACGACAAGGGCGCGAAGAAGCTTACGGACTTCTTCAAGGAACAGCTTAAGCAGTTCGATACTCCCGACCTTGACCCGCTCGGAAAGAAGATCATAGACGCCGTTATGAACGACGCCTCCGTCCAGGAATTCTATGACCTCATTCCTAAGCTTTGATAAGTTAATATAAGAAAAAAAGGCTCACGATGTGAGCCTTTTTATTATCCCTCTAAAACGGCAGAACGCCGTAATTTCTGGCTATTATATATGCCGTATACACGGCGTACATGGCAATCATGAGTATGCCCGTGCCCCTGCCGACGGAGCTTTTTTTCTTCAATATTATTGCGAGCACCACAAGGTTTACCGCTATGAGCAGCACCGTATCTATAACGGAATCGAACTGCACCGTTATGCCCCTGACCGTTGAGGATATACCCAGCACCAGAAGCACATTGAATATGTTGGAGCCGACCACATTTCCCAAGGCGAGGTCTGCCTCGCCCTTTTTGGCTGCTACAATGCTTGTAACAAGCTCGGGAAGCGATGTTCCCATGGCGACTATCGTAAGACCTATGAGGGTGTTGCTCATTCCGAACACGCGCGCTATAGCCGTTGCGGAGTCTACTACCAAATCTCCGCCTATCACTATGCCCACAAGACCTATGGCTATAAGACCTATGCTGACGGGGAGCGAACGCGACTTTACCTCCTCTATCTCCACTTCATCGTCGCCCACGGCTATCTGTATAAGCGTGGAGCGTATGAGCACCGAAAGATAAGCCGCAAAAGCAATGAGAAGTATGATGCCGTCAACTCTCGTGAGAGTGGGATTTCCCGTTATGATCTTTCCTATTACGAGAAAAACAAGCAAAAGCACGGTCGCGCCTATGGAATAGGGATAGTCCCTTTTTACAAGGGCTTTTGTTATGTGTATGGGCTGCATGAGAGCGCACACACCCACTACCACAAGCAGGTTGAAGAAGTTGGAGCCGACCACATTGCTCACGGCAATTTCATTAGCTCCCTGAAGCGCGGCGGATATGCTGACCGCCGTCTCGGGCGCCGATGTGCCCATAGCCACTATTGTAAGACCTATTATGACCGACGGCACCTTGAATATGCGGGCAACGCTGCTGCTGCCCTCCACAAAGAAATCCGCGCCCTTTATAAGGCACACAAAGCCGACAATAAGCCAAAGATACATGAATACTCCCGTCATTGGTAACATTTTTTTGTCCTCCCTACAGTAAAATAACACTTAAAATAAAAAACAGCGACCCCTTTATTGATACATTACAATAAAAGTCTCGCTTTTTAAATACATACCGAAGCCTAAGCTTGTACTGACGATAGTGTATACGACAATGCGCAAGCTACTCCCTTTTTTTGGGGGTATTTGATTTTTATGGCTTTAGTATATACTAAAATTTCGTAATTGTCAATATAATATTTCAAATTCATTAAAATTTTATATTTATACTTGCTTTTATATGCTCTTTGTGGTAGGATATACGGGTAATATTATGTCAACACGGCTTTTACAGACCGAATGAAAGGTGATATTATATGTCATTGATGTTTTATAATGCAACGGGCATGAATTTTCTTTATTTTCTGAATTGCTTTATAATTTACAGCTTCTTAGGCTGGATATTTGAATGTATAGTCATGAGCATAACGGAGAAAAAGCCTGTGAACAGAGGCTTTGTGCGCGGTCCTCTCTGCCCCATATACGGTGCGGGAGCTCTCGGAGTGTACTTCCTTTTCAGACCGTTTTCGGACAATCTTCTGCTCGTGTTTGTGATAGGCTCGGTCATAGCTACGCTTCTGGAGGTGGCTGTGGCTCTCATGCAGACCAAGCTCTTCGGCTATTTCTGGTGGAACTACAACAACAAAAAGTTCAACTACAAGGGCGTTATCTGCCTTGAAAGCAGCATATGCTGGGGACTTATGTCAATGCTCACATTCATTATTTTCCAGCCGACCGTGGAGCGTATAGTGGATATGTACTATCCCATATGCGGAAACTCCGTAGCGCTTATAGTGCTCGTCTATTACTGCTTTGATTTTCATGCCAGCTTCCGCAAGGCATTCGAGGAGAAGGAGGAAAGGCTCGAAAACAATTCCGAGGACTTCGCTCAGCTGACACTGGAGGACATTCTCCACAACACAAACGATTGAAAAAACACATATTTTGATAAGAATACATAAAAAATCCGAGGTGAAAAAAGCCTCGGATTTTTTATGCCCACCGTTAAAAATGCAGAAATCACAAAACCGTCCCAAACTATACTTTGGGACGGTCTTATCATGATCGCTTTGCGCTTTCACGCCCTGCCCCTATTCTGCATATCCTAGCATTATAAAAGGGGAAGGGGCAGCGGGAATGAGCTGTTATATAATAGAGGGCGGAACGGCGCTCAGCGGAGAGGTGGAGATAAGCGGCGCAAAAAACGCCGTACTTCCCATTCTTGCGGCAGGCGCAGCGCTTGATGAGATAAGGCTTAAAAACATACCTTTCCTTTCGGATGTTTCAAACACGCTTATGATAATAAAAAAGCTGGGCAAAAAAATAACAATGGAGGACGGAGGCATAACAATATCGGGCGAGGCGGTGTCTGTAGAGCCCGATGCCGTTTTGAGCCGAAAAATGCGTTCCTCGGTGCTCTTTATGGGCGCTCTGCTCGGAAAATACGGCGAGGTGAGCATTGCGGAGCCCGGAGGGTGCAGGCTGGGCGAAAGACCCATAGACGTGCATCTGTGGGCTATGGAAAGGCTTGGCGCGCAAATAAGGCACACGGGCGAAAAAATAGAGTGCAGAGGAAGGCTCAAGGGCTGTGAAATAGCCCTGCCCATAGTGTCCGTGGGCGTTACGGAAAATATAATACTCGCCGCCATAAACGCGGAGGGCGCCACGGTCATAAAAAACAGCGCAAGAGAACCCGAGATAGACGACCTTATAGCCTGTCTTAACGCGCAGGGCTGCCGAATAAGGCGAGAAAAGGATACAATAACCGTAGAGCCCGTCTCAAGGCTATGCTGCCGCGAGCACGGCATAATGCCCGACAGGATAGAGGCAGGCACATATATAGCCATGGCGGCGGCAACGGGCGGAGAGCTTTTTATTAAAAACGCAAAGCCCGAATACATGAGAAAAATTTTGTCAGTATTTGAAAAAACAGGCTGTATTATAAAAACAGATAAAGACAAAATATATATTGACGCGCCTTCAAGATTATGCGCCGTTGACGAAATCGTAACTATGCCCTATCCTCTTTTTCCCACGGATATGCAGCCGCAGCTGTGCGCAGCGCTTTCCGCCGCAAAGGGAAAAAGCGTAATAAGGGAAACTCTTTTTTCGGCGCGGAACAAGCACATACCCGAGCTTGTGAAAATGGGGGCGGACATAAGGTGTTTAAGAGAAAATATTTTTGAGATAAGGGGCAGAGAAAGGCTGTCGGGCGCAGATGTGGAGGCTATGGATCTCAGAGGCGGGGCGGCGCTTGTTGCAGCGGCGCTTTCGGCGGAGGGCATAAGCCGTGTTAAGGGCGTAGAGTATGTGGAAAGAGGATATGAGAGCTTGTGCGCAAAGGT
>CANRNM010000094.1 GCA_947631975.1 uncultured Clostridia bacterium | reverse complement strand
CTAAAGGGCACCGTAGACCTTCTGCGCCCTGCCGAAAGAGAAAGAGTAAAGGGACTTGTGATAAACAAATTCAGAGGCGATGAAAATATATTAAAGCCCGGGCTTGAAATGCTGGAGGACATATGCGGAAAGAGGGTCATAGGCGTGGTGCCGTACGCGGATGTAGATATAGACGAGGAGGACTCGCTTTATAAGGGCTTCGGAGAAAAGGGGAAAAATTTGGCAATAGACATTGCCGTCATAAGGCTTCCCAAAATATCCAACTTTACGGACTTCCGCGCGCTTGAAGCCGAAAGGGATGTTTCGGTGCGCTATGTAAAAAACACGGGAGAGCTTGGAGAACCCGACCTTATAATACTGCCCGGCACAAAAAACACGGCTGCCGACCTTAAATGGCTTAGAGAAAGCGGAATTGAAGCGGAGATAATAAGGCGGGTCAATGACGGCAAATTGCTGATGGGCATTTGTGGAGGCTTTCAGATGCTCGGCATGAGCGTGCGCGATCCCTTCAATACGGAGGGCGGAGGCGAAATAAGGGGCATGGGGCTTCTGCCCGTAAGCACGGAGCTTGAAAAGGATAAAATAACGGCTCCCGTATATGACGAAGTCAATGAAATAAAGGGTGTGTTTGCGCCTCTTTCGGGCAAAAAAATAACGGGCTACGAAATACACGCAGGCAGAACACAGCATATGGCGGAGGGCGGAGAAATACAGCCCTTTGCGCCCAAAAGCGGCGGCTTTGTGCATAAAAACATACTCGGCACATATATACACGGCTTGTTTGACGAGGAGGGAATAAGGTCATCGCTTTTAGACATTCTTTACGGTATAAAGGGCATTGAACGCAAAGAACCTTCTGTTATGAGCTACAAGGAGTACAGAAACGAGCAGTACGACAAGCTTGCGGATATATTGAGGGCTTCTCTCGATATGGAAAGGGTATACGACATAGTTTTTAAAAGGATATAGACTGAAAGGAATAAAATATGGGAAGAATAATTCTTGAAAATATGCGTCCCAAGGATATAGAAAGGCGGAGCTTTGAAATAATAAGCTCCGAGCTTGGAGATACGAGGCTTGACCCTCGGAACGAGGCGGTAATAAAAAGGGTCATACACACTACGGCGGACTTTGACTATGTAAAAAATCTATGCTTTTCGGAAAATGCCGTTGAAAATATGCGCTCTGCTATTATAAACGGAGCATCCGTGGTAACGGACACGCAGATGGCAAGGGCGGGCATAAACAAAAGCTCTCTTGCGCGCTTCGGCGGCGAGGTGTTCTGCTTTATGAGCGACGAGGACGTAGCGAAAGAGGCTGCAAAAAACGGCACCACAAGAGCCGCAGCGTCCATGGACAAGGCGGCGGAGCTTGGCGGGGACATAATTTTCGCCATAGGCAACGCTCCCACGGCGCTTATTAGGCTTTACGAGCTTATAAAGGAGGGCAGGGTAAGCCCTAAGGGCATTATTGCCGTACCCGTGGGCTTTGTGAATGTTGTGGAGGCGAAGGAGCTTATACTTGAGCTTGACTGCCCGCACATAGTGGCGAGGGGCAGGAAGGGCGGCAGCAATGTTGCCGCAGCTGTATGCAATGCAATTTTGTATTCTGTTGAATGACAAGGCTATTGATTTTATTTTTATAATATAGTAAAATTAAAGCAGAAATAATTAAAAGGAGGCAGGCGCAATGAAATCAAAGGTATATTTTACGGATATAATAACTCCCGAAAAGGTGCTGGAGCTCTATAAGCTCTTTGAAGGAAGGCTAAGCGGAAATATTGCCGTAAAACTCCATTCGGGCGAGGTGGGCAATCAGAACTTTTTAAGACCCGACTTTTTTAAGCCCGTTATAGACTACACGGGAGGAACGGTCGCAGAGTGCAACACAGCATATGACGGCGAGAGGAACACCACCGAAAAGCACATTAAAACGCTTGAGGCTCACGGATGGTCAAAATATTTCAAGGTAGATCTTCTGGACGCGGAGGGTCCCGATCTGGAGCTTGAAATACCCAACGGGCATATGATAAAGAAAAACTATGTGGGCAAGGACATAAAGAACTATGATTCTCTTCTGGTGCTTTCGCACTTCAAGGGACACCCCATGGGAGGCTACGGCGGAGCGCTCAAACAGCTTTCCATAGGCATAGCCTCGTCATTCGGCAAGGCTTATATCCACGGTGCGGGAGATCCCGACGCCTTCTGGACATCGGATCACGATTCCTTCCTTGCGTCCATGGCAGACGCCGCGTCGTCCGTTATAAAGCTTTTCGGAGACAAGATAGTTTATATTAACGTTATGAAAAATATGTCGGTGGACTGCGACTGCTGCGCTGTTGCGGAGGACCCGTGCATGGCTGATATAGGCATACTTGCTTCCGACGACCCCGTGGCGATAGATCAGGCTTGCCTTGACCTTGTGTATAATTCAAAGGATAAGGGCAGGGATCACCTTGTTGAAAGGATAGAATCTCAAAACGGCTTGTATACGGTCGAAATGGCGGCTAAGCTCGGCATAGGCTCGAGGGAATATGAGCTTGTGAAGGTGTGAGTGTATATTAAAAAGGACTGCGGATGCAGTCCTTTTTTTACTCATTAAACATCACTTCAAGTATCTCCCTCGGGCTCATATCCCTTATGCCTTCGTCATCGCTCAATGCAGACCACACAAATCTGTTGTAGTGAGTGAGATAGGATGCGTTTCGGGAATTGTCGGGGAATTTATTGTACCAGTCGGGATAATATTTCTTCATATACTCCGAAGCCAGCTTTATTGCCTCGGAATTTTTGTTTCCGTCGGGTGTGTATGTGCCGCTAAGCTGCACTCCTGGAGGGCTTGAATGGAGAAGAAGCATACTTCCGTCGGAGCATTTGCCAAGTGAAATGAACACATGCTTGCAGTCGTCGCAGTTGCTTGCCATTATGTCGCCCGCCTTTACCTCGGACACGTCTTTTCTCTCCACAATGCTTCCATAGCCCATAGCTTGGAGCATATCGTCCATTTTGTAGGAATTGGTAACATAGCCCTTGCCGTCGTTTAAAACATTGTATATCGCCCAGCCCACATAGCCCGAGCAGTCCAGACCGTCGTGTATGACGCTCACATCCTTTGTGTAGTCATAGTCGTTGCAGTTGTATGAGGCTGTCTTATCCTTTGCAAAGTCGAGCCAGCTCTGCGAAAGCCCCAGGGTCATGGCTTCTGTTCCCGCGCCGTCGTCAGCCTCGTTCCAGCCTCCGCCGTATACATACATTACCTTGCCTACGGGCTCAAAGGCGGTTGCTATAAAGTTCTTTATTGTCCTTACGCCTCTTTCGCCCGAGGGCAGAACATATGTATCCGACACCTTTTTGACCTCCCTCAATTCGCTGTGCAATGCCTTGCATATGAGTATTGCGCCGTCCTCTCTTGTGAGGCTGCGGTCGGGCTCGAAATTGCCGTTCGCATCTCCCTGAATTATGCCCAAGGAAAACAGAGCGCCTATATCTTCAGCATATTCGGTCTTAGAAATAATATTCCAATCGTTTATAATGCCGTTATATTCCGTGCTTTCAATATTTTCGTCCTTGAATTTCAAAAGCGAGCGGTAGAGCATACGCGCCGCTTCAGCCCTCGTTATGGGCTCGTTCCATTCCTCGCCCTTAAATTTATCCGAAAGCTCCATATACGCCGCGACTGCGAGTATATTGTCGGCGGCGCCGTTCCACACCTTGTCAAAGCCGTTTTCATAAACTGTTTCGCTGTATTTTTCTTCGCCTATCACATTGGCAATGTAGTCCGTCAGGTCGCCCTTGTAAAACGAGTTGAAGCACATACTCATAAATTCGGCTCTTGTTACAGTGCCCTGTGGCTTGAAGGTGTTGTCGGTGTAGCCGTGTATACCGCCTTCGGAAACCAGCATTTCGACATATTTTCTTGAATACTGTCTTATCATGCCGTCATCGCTGAAATTTGTCTGCGCGTATACGCTTGAAGCAAAAAATGTTATTGCCAAAAATAATGTAAATATCTTTTTCATATATTTTTCCTTTCTCAAAGCAGTTTTTTGAGATACTGCCCCGTGTAAGATTTTTTGTTTTTGCATATTTCCTCGGGAGTTCCGCAGGCAACGACGGTTCCTCCGCCGTCTCCGCCCTCGGGTCCCAAGTCAATTATATAGTCGGCTGTCTTTATTACATCCAGATTGTGCTCTATCACAACAACGGTGTTTCCGCCCTCTGTGAGCTGCCGGAGTATGTTTATAAGCCTCCTTACATCATAGCTGTGAAGTCCCGTGGTGGGCTCGTCGAGCACATATATCGTCTTTCCCGTGCTCCGCCTGCTAAGCTCCGTTGCAAGCTTCACTCTCTGCGCCTCGCCTCCGCTTAGGGTGGTGGAGCTCTGTCCAAGCTTTACATATCCCAGACCTACGGCTTTGAGCGTGTCAAGCTTGCTTTTTATCCTCGGCAGATTTTCAAAGAAAACGCAGGCTTCGTCTATTGTCATATCCAGTACATCGGATATCGTTTTGCCCTTGTATTTTACCTCCAGCGTTTCCCTGTTGTATCTCTTTCCTCCGCACACCTCGCAGGGGACGTAAACATCGGGCAGGAAGTGCATCTCTATTTTTATTATGCCGTCGCCCTTGCAGGCTTCGCAGCGCCCGCCCTTTACATTGAAGCTGAAGCGTCCCTTGCTGAAGCCTCTCACCTTGGATTCGGGAAGCTGAGTGTAGAGGTCCCTTATGAGGTCGAAAAGTCCCGTGTATGTCGCAGGATTAGACCTCGGCGTTTTGCCTATGGGGCTTTGGTCTATGTTTATTATCTTGTCCAGATTTTCAAGTCCCGTAACGTCGGCGCATTTTCCGGGCTTTATTTTTGCTCTGTTGAGATCTCTTGCAAGCGTTTTGTAGAGTATTTCATTTACAAGAGAGCTTTTGCCGCTTCCGGATACTCCCGTTACGCATACAAAGCAGCCGAGAGGTATATCCACATCTATATTTTTGAGGTTATTTTCTCTTGCGCCCAGCACATGGAGAAATTCGCCGTTTCCCTTTCGCCTTGTCTGGGGTACCTCTATTTTTTCCCTTCCGCTCAAAAATGCGCCCGTAACGGAATTTTTGCAGTTAAGTATGTCCTTGTATTCGCCCGCAAAGACGACCTCTCCGCCTTTTTCGCCCGCATAGGGACCAATGTCCACTATATAGTCGGACGCCCTCATGGTGTCCTCGTCGTGCTCTACCACGATGAGAGTGTTTCCGAGATCTCTTAGATGCTTCAAGGTGGCAAGGAGCTTGTCGTTGTCCCTCTGGTGAAGACCTATGCTCGGCTCATCGAGTATATACAGCACGCCCACAAGTCCCGAACCTATCTGCGTTGCAAGCCTTATTCTCTGCGCTTCGCCTCCGCTTAATGTTCCCGCCGTTCTGGCGAGGGTGAGATATTCAAGTCCCACATCTATAAGGAAGCCTATTCTGGCGTTTATTTCCTTGAATATCTGCTGACCTATGGCAATTTGCGTGGGCGTCCACTCTATATTGTTAAAGAAATTCCTAAGCTCCTTTATTGAAAGCTCCGTAACCTCGGCGATGTTTTTTCCGCCCACGGTTACGGCAAGCACCTCGGGCTTAAGGCGTCTGCCGCGGCATGTGGGACATTTGACGCTTGTCATGTAGGATTCGTATTCCTCTCTTGCAAGCTCGGAGCTGCTTTCTCTGTAGCGCCTCTCAAGGCTTGTTATAACGCCCTCGAAGGCAAAGCTGTAATATTTCGTCTTGCCTGCCACCTTGTAGGGAACGGATATCTCCGCGCCGTGAGTGCCGTACATGAGAGCGTCGCGCACAGCCTCGGGCAGATCCTTATAGGGCGTGTCAAGGTCGAAGTCGTACATGCCCATAAGTCCCTGCAAAAGCGCGTATGCGGACGAATCGGGGCTTGCGATGTTGCCCCAGCCCATGGCGTTTATGGCGCCCTGACGCAGTGAAAGCTTCTTGTTGGGCACTATTATGTCCTCGTCTATTATCATCTTGACGCCCAGTCCCATGCAGTCGGGGCAGGCGCCTCTTGGATTGTTGAATGAAAACATGGGAGGTTCTATCTCCTCTATGCTTATGCCGCAGTCGGGGCAGGCGAAGTTCTGGCTGAAAACTATTTCTTCTCCGCCTATAACATCCACAAGTATTATACCGCCCGTGAGCGCGGAAACGGTCTCTATGGACTCGCTCAATCTCTGCTCTATGCCTTCCTTTACAACGAGCCTGTCCACAACTATTTCTATGTTGTGCTTTTTGTTCTTTTCAAGCTTTATCTCCTCGCCCAGCTCGTATATTATGCCGTCTACTCTTGCTCTTACATATCCGCTCCTGCGCGCGTCGTCCAGAAGCTTGATGTGTTCGCCCTTTCTTCCGCGCACAACGGGAGCAAGAAGCTGTATTCTGGTGCCCTCGTCAAGCTCCAGTATTTTGTCGGTTATCTGGTCTACCGTCTGCCTGTGTATTTCCTTTCCGCACTTGGGGCAGTGGGGCGTGCCTACCCTTGCAAAAAGAAGCCTTAAATAGTCGTATATCTCGGTAACGGTGCCCACGGTGGAACGCGGATTGTTGCTTGTTGTCTTCTGGTCTATCGAAATGGCGGGAGAAAGTCCCTCTATGCTGTCGCACTCGGGCTTGTCCATCTGTCCGAGGAACATCCTTGCATATGAGCTAAGGCTCTCCACATATCTGCGCTGACCCTCTGCGTATATTGTGTCGAAGGCAAGGCTCGACTTTCCGCTTCCGCTCAAGCCCGTGAATATGACGAGCTTGTCCCTTGGTATTTTAAGGTCAAAATTTTTAAGATTGTTGGCTCTTGCGCCTTTGATTATAATTTCGTTAAGTGCCATTTTTATCTCCTTGATCACATGAGCGAGAGCTTTTTCATTTCCAACATTCTGTCTCTCAGCTCAGCCGCCTTTTCAAAGTCGAGGTCGGCGGCAGCCTTTTTCATATTCTTTTCTATCTTCTTTATTGCAAGCAAAAGCTCTTCTCTTGACATGGATTCGGGATCCTTGTCCAGAATATCAATTTTCTTTTTGGCAACGCCCTCCGTAGCCGCGATTATTTCGTGTACCTTTTTCTTTATGGTCTTGGGCGTTATGCCGTGCTCTCTGTTGTATTCCTCCTGTATATACCGCCTTCTGTTGGTCTCGCTTATGGCGTTTCGCATGGAGTCGGTGATGGTGTCGGCATACATTATGACATGCCCCTCGGCATTTCTTGCGGCTCTGCCTATGGTCTGTATGAGTGAAGTCTCGCTTCTTAAAAAGCCCTCCTTGTCGGCGTCTATTATGGCTATGAGGCTCACCTCGGGTATGTCCAAGCCCTCGCGCAATAGGTTTATGCCTACAAGCACGTCGAAAACATCGAGCCTTAGATCCCTTATTATCTCCAGTCTTTCAAGCGTGTCTATGTCGGAGTGAAGATAATTCACTCTTATGCCCGCCTCCTTGAGATACTTTGTGAGGTCTTCAGCCATTCTCTTTGTGAGTGTTGTAACAAGCACCTTGCTTCCCTTTGCCGTTGTCTTGTGTATCTCGCTTATGAGGTCGTCTATCTGACCGTCTACGGGTCTTACCTCCACTTCGGGGTCGAGAAGTCCCGTGGGTCTTATTATCTGTTCCACGGTCTGCTCCGAGTGGGAATATTCGTATTTTCCGGGGGTGGCGGATACGAATATCATCTGATTTATCTTGCCTTCAAACTCCTCAAATTTAAGGGGTCTGTTGTCAAGCGCCGAGGGCAGTCTGAAGCCGAAATCCACAAGAGTGGTCTTTCTCGACCTGTCGCCGTTGTACATGCCGCCCACCTGCGGAACGGTAACATGGCTCTCGTCTATTATCATTAGAAAGTCCTTCGGGAAATAGTCTATAAGAGTGTGGGGCATACTTCCCGGCGCTCTGCCGTCCAGATGCCTGGAATAGTTCTCTATGCCCGAGCAGAAGCCCATTTCCTGCATCATTTCCATGTCGTAGTTGGTCCTTTGCAGTATTCTTTGAGCCTCCAGAAGCTTGTCCTGCGATTTTAACTGCGCATATCTTTCGTCAAGTTCCGCGCTTATGTCCCTGAGCGCTCTTTTGAGGTTGTCGCCGGATGTTACATAGTGAGAGGCGGGGAAAATGGAAACATGGCTCCGCCGTCCCTTTATCTCGCCCGTGAGCACATCTATCTCCGTTATCCTGTCTATCTCGTCGCCGAAAAATTCTATTCTTATGGCTGTGTCGTCGTTTCCCGCGGGTATTACCTCCACAACGTCGCCCTTCGCTCTGAATGTGCCTCTCTGAAAGTCCATCTCATTGCGGGTATATTGTATGTCCACAAGCCTTTTGAGCACTTCCTCACGGCTTTTCTGCATGCCGGGTCTTATGGAGAGCGTCATTGTGTTGTAGTCTATGGGCGCGCCGAGTCCGTATATACAGCTTACGCTTGCCACAACTATAACGTCCTTGCGCTCGAAAAGCGCGGATGTGGCAGAGTGGCGCAGCTTATCTATCTCGTCGTTCACGGAGCTGTCCTTTTCTATATATGTGTCCGTGGACGGCACATAAGCCTCGGGCTGATAATAGTCGTAGTAGCTCACAAAATACTCCACGGCGTTGTTTGGGAAAAATTCCTTGAACTCGTTGTAGAGCTGCGCCGCAAGCGTTTTGTTATGCGCTATCACAAGCGTGGGCTTATTTATTTTTTCTATTATATTTGCCATTGTGAAGGTCTTTCCGCTTCCCGTAACGCCGAGGAGCGTCTGGAATTTCTTTCCGTTTTTGAGTCCTTCGGTAAGCTTTTCTATTGCCTGAGGCTGGTCGCCCGTAGGCTTGAATTTTGAAACCACTTTAAAGTCGCTCATATCATCAACTCCTATTAAAAGAGTATATCACAACACGGTATATAAATCAACATATATTAGAATTTTTTTTCGATAAAATTACAAATTAGAACAAATTTTTTAGAAAATATTAGAGCAATAAAAAACGGCTGAAAACAGCCGTTTACTGCGTGTCAATAAAATATTTTTTGACCCTTCAGTCGCCCTTCGGGTATCAGAACTTTCCCTTCGGGAAAGCGATGCCTTACGGCAT
>CANRNM010000093.1 GCA_947631975.1 uncultured Clostridia bacterium | reverse complement strand
CGCATGCAGATTCAATGCTTATTAGCAAGGATGAATTTGGCGGATACGAAAAAAGTCCCGATATTGCACTTCCAATTCATAGCGGAAAATATAGGGTAACTATGGGCGGAGGTACTGTTGACATTCCCGAGGCATCAAAAGATACAGACGGTACTCCGTTAGTTGAAATTAATGAAGACGGTACAAAAGTAACAGGTACATTCAATCCTACACCAAGAATCAACATTTCAAAAGCTGTAAGCGGTATAAAGTTTACCAATCTTTTGACTACTGCCGATGCAAGAGCAGAGCGTCTTATGGGCGGTACAGTCGTTGGCGATACAGAAACAGATAATGGTTATCTCAGAGTGGTAGGTGCAGGTTATCAGAATGTTTATGCATTAAGCGGCACTGCAGATGAACATGGCACAAATGCAAAGGCTATAGTGTTAAGAGCAATAGCAGATGAAGATGCAGTTACAGGTGGCATACAGGGCGGCGGCTTAGGCTTTACCATTGCAAGTAATGTAGGTACAAAAAAATTTAATGTTGTTGTAAATGCTGTAGCTGTACACGACAGAAATACAGAAGGTACCAATTCAGATTTAGGACTTGCTTCAATCAAAAATGATGACTTAAATAATGAAGCTGTCGGTGATAATATAGAGACTAAAAATATTTCAAAGGTAGTCGAAGAGAGTAATCTTGATGAAGGTCAAGCTCAAACACTGACATTTACAACTGAACTCGAAGCAAATCATAGCTATGTACTCTATAATGAGGGTAATGCCGAAAGTCAGGGTAATATAAGAATTTACTCCATAGACTTTACAGAAGTTTCAGGCGAAGCTCCCGGAAAGGTTGTATTTAAAGATAAGCTGAATCCTGCGGATTATACTGCAAATTCAGATAAAAAACTTGCAGATGAATATATTGATGCTGAAAATAAATTCCATGTTGGAGCAGGCTCAACAAAGGTAACTATTAGAAATAATTTTAATTTACCGAGTGATGTTGAACTTGCTAATGGTGAAAAAATTACAAAAGCAAAAGTAAACACTTTGAGTTTCAGCGGCACAGGAAATTCAACAAAAGACCATATTTCTTTTGAGACAACAGAACCTAATGGAAAAATATATGTATATACAATAGCTAGTGATGACAGGAAATTAACATTAGAAGACAGCAAGGGTAATAAAGTTGAAAAAAATGTTCCAAAAACTGTTGTTGAAGAACATATATATGATGCAACTGAAGCAGGAGTATATTATCTTTATTCAACAAGCGGAACAACAGATATAGTTTATCTTGGTTCAACAGTTCCGCTCAAGGGTGCAGAAATACCCAAGCATGATATAACTATCAAGGCTACAAACAACACAGCCGAGCAGGTAACGGTAACACTTAAAGACGGTCTTACATTTAATGTTCCCGCAAATGCAAAACCCGATTCATCTATTCCGGTTAATGATGTTCCCGAGGGTAAGTATACTCTCAGTGTGCCTTCGGGCTATAAGGTAACACCTTCCGAAATAACTGTTTCATCAACAGCTACGGAGTTTAATATAACCATTGACGAATCGCAGACAGCAACCGTTAACTTTACCGTAGACAGCGGCACAGCGGCAGACAATATAATTATAACAAAGCCGGACGGAAGTAAGATAAGTGATTTCAAGTCCGGAACTAAAACTGCAACGGCAGAGGCAGGCGAAGCATTTAAGATTGATGTTGCTTCAGCCAGCAAACTGACGGATGTATACGGCTGGGAGGCTAAAGTAGACAACGGAGAAAATGTAGGCACATTCACACTGTATAATCACAGAGAATCATCCGGTGGAGACACTACTTATACTACTTATATCAATTATATACTTCCGGCTGACGCAAAGGGCAAGACTTATACGGTTATATTTAAGCGTAAAGCTGATGCGTATAAGGACCTAAATACAGAGGATAAGAAGAGCGGCGTATTAACCGGCATTACCTATGGTCAGTATGGCTTTGGCGAGGATAAGATAAGTGTTTGCGGAAGCAATGCAAGAGATTTTGTAAATTATGCTTTTGCTACGCCTACATTAAGTGATTATTCAAGCTCATACTCGGATAATAAGTATCTTGACAGTATAGACCCTGCTGCAGATTATGTAACAAACTTCAATCAGTATGGTATAATAAATGATGACACAACAGGCAGCTATGTAGAATTTAAGATTGCAGATAAAGAAGAATTGAATCTGGATGATGAAGTAAAAACAGTACAGGTTACAATAGATCTCTCCGGTAAAATCAAAATAACATCTACAGATGATTCTGATATCAAGGCTACACCTGTTGAGATGTCCGGCAAACAAACATTTAAGGCTAAACCGGGCTGTACTTATAAGATCGAGGATAACAACGCGGGCGCAAAGCCAACTTATCTTAAGTCTATAAGACTTCTGAACAATAATAATGTATTTGCGACAGATACAACTTCAGGTCGTACGACCACAAATCTTGGCACATACAGTGATTTCAGTTTAAAGGCAGAAGCAGCCGGAGCAACAATCACAACTTCTAAAGATATTACAGGCGAGGATGTAAAGGATACGGATACTATATTCGGCGTAATAACTCAGATAACATTACAGCATAAAGACGCTCTTTATCCTTCAAATGCTCTTAAGGATATTGAGGCTATAGGCTACGATGTATACACTAAGGCAGAGTATGAAGAAGCTGAAGGTAAGTTACCCGTTGGCGCTCCTTATCATTACAATGATAGCCAAACTCTTCAGTCCGGACAGGAAAAGCCTAAACTTAAAGAAATAAGGTTTACAGATACTGTAAATACAGCGGTTGATATTAGCATTGATGGTCTTGCCGAAGAAAAAGTAGGCACTTTAGATCCCGAAGACAGTACGGCAGGGCAAGGCAAAAATCTCTTTGTTCATACATACTTTGCCGTAGCGGCAGAAACACCTATTGTACTTGTTCCGTTTACGATATATTCATCCTCTCCGGAAACAAAGGTATATACAAATGTTGCCAAGACCGCAGATAACAATATTATCATCACTCTTGACCCATCACCGGCTGAATAATAATTATAGGAGGTAATTGATTATGAAAAAGGAATATAAAAGACCAAGCATGATGGTTACTTGCTATAGTGCTATGGACAAAACAAATTTGACGCTTAATGTTTCCTATGCTATTACAGCTGGAACAGGAGCAGCCAATATGTCAGAACAGTCATTTACTTTGCATAAGTAATAATAAAGCGGGCTGAGGGAAACCTCAGCCCGATTTTATTCGTACTTGACATATGGTATAAAATATGTTATCATAAAAGCACAAAAGGAACAACATACAGTTGTCCCTCTGAATATTTAGGTCAAATAACCGCTTTTATTCAGTTGTAGGAGTACTGAAAGCGGTTATTTTAGTATGTAAATAATAAAACATATCAGTGTTAAGATGTTCTGACAAGTTATCAGAAACAACATAATCTTCAGATATTCTTTCATCTTTCATACAAATCCCCCTTTCCTAGAATCCCAAACAATTTTATCCTATAACATAGGCATCAAACCTTTGAAATCTTATTAAGAGGAGGGACAACCGCTTGAAGTGTTCCTTTTGTGAGATCAAGGCTTCCGCCTATCCCTGTTCCTATTATATCACAAAGCTAAAGACAATACAAGACCGCTATCTTGTATTTTTTTATTGCAAAACATCGCCTTATACCTTATAATTAAATTACAGACCCACATTCGAGGAGGTATTTTTATGAAAAGATTTATTGTGCTTTTACTTACGGCGGCGCTTTCGCTTTCGCCTATCAATATTTTTGCTTCGGAGGGCAGGCTTCCCGCGTTTCCGGGCGCCGAGGGCGGCGGAAAATATACCACGGGAGGACGAGGTGGAGAGGTGTATGTCGTTACCACTCTTGCCGACTACATACCCGACGAGGAGGAGCCCATAAAAGGCTCTCTGAGAGACGCTTTGAGCGAGGACAACAGGATAGTCGTGTTTGATGTGAGCGGTGTTATAAGGCTCAAATCAAGGCTTCTTGTCACCAACAGAAAAAATATAACCGTTCTGGGACAGACCGCTCCCGCGGACGGCATAACGATATACGGCTTTGAAACGAATTTAAGCAATTCGCAGAATGTTATTATGCGCTATCTCCGCTTCAGACCCGGCGCAGAGAATGTGCTTTCGGGCGACTCCATGGATTCCATTTGGGGCAGGGCGATGCGCGATATAATGATAGATCATCTTTCGTGCTCATGGTCCACGGATGAAACAATGTCGCTCTACAGAGCGGAAAATATGACGGTTCAGTGGTCTGTCATAGCCGAGAGCCTCACCATGTCTGGGCATACCAAGGGCAGACACGGCTACGGCGCCATAACGGGCGGTGTGAACGCTACATATCATCACAATCTCTATGCGAGCCACACCTCCAGAAATCCGCGCTTCGGCGGAGGAACCGTGGAGGCTGACGACAACGACCATATAGCGCACTTCGATTTCAGAAACAATGTGATATACAACTGGGGCTTCAACACGGGCTACGGCGGCGGCAGAGCCGAGAGCAACTATGTGTTCAACTATATGAAGCCCGGTCCCGGCACGCGAACGAATGTAGCTGCCAGGCTGTTTGACTGCGGCGAAAAGGATAAACCCGGCCGGTTCTATGTAAACGGCAATGTGCTGGAGGGCAACAAGGAGGTATCGGAGGACAACAGCAAGGGAATTTATATCTCCGACGAGAGCCGTCCGTTTACCACCATTGTGGACAAGGAGTTTGAAATGGAGGGCACAAAGAGCGAAAACCTGCATACCGACACGCCCGAGGATGCCTATGAACTTGTGCTGGCAAGAGCCGGCGCGGTCCTTCCCAAGAGGGACGCTCTGGACGCGCGCATAGTGCAGTCGGTGAGGGACAACACGGGTTATTTTGCAAACAGGCACGAGGAAGTGGGCGGACTGCCATATATGGAGGAGGTCCACAGACCTGCCGATTTCGACAAGGACAAGGACGGCATTGCGGACAGCTGGGAGCTTGAAAACGGGCTTGACCCCGCTGACGGTGCAGACAGCGCAAGGCTTGACGCCTCGGGCTATGCCAATATCGAGCTTTATGCCAATTCCCTTGTGGATATGGAATACGAGCCCACCAATCCCGCGGCTTCACTTGCGGAGCCCGAAAACAACGCGCAGTATAACGTGGGCGAAAGCGTTAAAATAAGCGTCAATGCCGACGAGAGCGTAAACAAGGTGGAATTTTACAACAACGACAAGGTGATAGGCACGGACAGCGAGGCGCCTTTTGAAATGACGATAAGCTCGCTTGCGGACGGAAGCTACAATATCTCCGCAAAGGCGTTCAATGAAAAGGGCGAGAGCACGCAGACCGTTGCGCACATAATACATATAAACACCGTTACGGATATGGACGGCTGGACGAGCACGGACATAGGCAAGCCTCCCGTTGAGGGCAGCGCATCGCTTAAGGACGGCACTATGACCGTTAAGGGCAGCGGCAAGCTCCAAGGCGATGACGACAGTATGCACTTCGTATATAAAAAGCTTGCGGGCGATTTTGACTTTGTTACAAAGGTGGAGAGCGTTACTCCCGTTGACAACCATGCTTTCAGCGGTATAATGGCGCGAAACAGCCTCTCGCCTAACAGCGCCTGCATAGGCGTGGGCTTGTCGCACACCAAGGCTTACGAGTGGAAGGAAACCAATCCCGATACGGGCAAGTCCACCACGCTCTACAGAAATCCCTTCGGCGTTTATCTCTTCGGCAGGGACAAGGACAAGGGCGATATGGACACATTAAGCGAAAATCTGGACTCCCTCGACGCAGCCAAAGAAAGCGGTGTTCAGCTTATGAAGGATATACCGTTCAAGACGGGACTTGAGTATACGGGCACCTATTTAAGGCTCACGAGAAAGGGCGACAGATTCACGGCTTATACATCTCAGGACGGCGCAAGCTGGAAGCAGGTAGGCACCTCAAGGCTTAAGCTCAACGATGAGCTCTATGTGGGACTCGGCGCAGACGGCAATCAGGTGAATAACAATATACACAATCTCAATACAGCCGTATTCGGTAATATAAGCGTAAAATAGCACAGGAAAAATTTTATATTGAAAAACAGCGCTCTTTGGTGTAAAATAATCATATAGACGGAGAGGGGTGAGAGTATGAAAATATCGAATATAGCGTCAAAAATAAGGCCTTCGCAGACCCTTAGCATATCGGCTGAAGCCAATATGAAAAAGGCTATGGGCGTTGATGTTATCAATTTCAGCGCGGGCGAGCCCGATTTTGACACTCCCGAAAATGTGAAGCAAGCCGCTATAGACGCCATAAACGACAACTATACAAAGTATACCCAATACGAGGGCAATATAGAGCTAAGAGAAGCTATATGCGACTCTCTGGCGGCGAGAGGACTTGAATATAAGCCCGAGCAGATAGTTGTTACAAACGGCAGCAAGCATGCTCTCAAGAACGCCTTTTCCGCCATTATCGACCCCGGCGACGAGGTGATAGTGCCTGCGCCGTATTGGAACAGCTACATAGACATAATAAATATGGTGTACGGCGTTCCCGTCGTGGTGGAGACAAAGAAGCAAAATGTTTTCAAAATAACCGCTGATGAGCTTGAAAAGGCTTATACGGACAGGACACGGGCGCTCATAATAAACAGCCCCAATAACCCCACGGGCGTTATGTACACAAGGGACGAGCTTGAAGCCATTGCGCGCTTTGCGGTCGAAAAGGATATATATGTCATCTCGGACGAGGTTTACAGCAGTCTTGTGTACAGCAAAAAATCCCCGCATATAAGCATTGCCTCTCTGGGCGATGATATTTATAAGAGAACTATTGTTGTGGACGGGCTTTCAAAGAAATATGCCATGACGGGCTGGAGAGTGGGCTTTTCGGCGTCGGATGCCGAGGTCGCTTCGGCTATGGCTAATATACAGTCCAATTCCACATCAAATGTAAACTCCATAGCTCAGGTGGCAGCTATAGAGGCGCTTGACAACGGCAACGATGTTGCCGCGGATATGCTTAGGGAATTTCAGCACAGGCGCGACTACATAGTGCAGAGGATAACGGATATTCCGCTTTTGAGCTGTATGATACCCAAGGGCGCGTTTTATCTCTTTGTGGATGTCTCAAAGCTTCTGGGCAACACCGTGGGCGGTGTGGAGCTTAAAAACAGCACGGATGTCGCAAGGGCGCTCATGGATATTTATAATGTCGCTGTCGTTCCCTCGGACGCTTTCGGATATAATAACTATATAAGGATATCCTTCGCCACAAGTATGCGGGATATCGTGGAGGGCGCAAGGCGTATTGAAAAATTTGTGAAGGATAATTATTGAAAATATTGATTTAAAGGCGGAGCTTCTCCGCCTTTTTTGTTACATTCATATTGTTTTGTCCATTATATTCTGAGGTGATATTTATGTCAGCGGAAGCTTTGTTTTTTGAAAAACTGGTCGAAGCCTATTACGGGGATATATACAAATACGCCGTTTTCTGCCTTAAGGACGGCAACAGCGCGGGCGACATAGCGCAGGACACGTTTGTTTTGGCGTATAAAAATATAGATAAGCTCAAAGCGCATGAAAATCCCGGAGGCTTTATTTTCAGGACGGCTCAGAACCTTATCAAAAATCACAAAAAACAGCTGTACAAGCGCATTATGCGCGAGATAAGCCTTGACGGGGCGGAAATGGATATAGGAGACGGCAAAAACAGCATCGAAAGGGCGATCGACAGCAATATAAACGAATACGAGTATATAACGGATATTTTGGACGAGCTTGACGATGAAAAGAAAAGACTGTATAAAATGTACTATGTTGATAATATTCCCATGAAGGAAATTGCCGATAGGCTGGGCGTGGAATATACGGCGCTGAGAATGAAATATGTGCGTCTTAGGCGCGATATAAAGGCGCTTGTGAAAGAGTATGCGGAAAAATATTTTGTTACATATTGAGCATTTATGCCATATATAGGTGTAAAGCTTGATATATCAAATTTACGGTTGGAGGTAATTGTATGGATGCCAAAAACAATATAAAGCTAAGAAAGGACCTTGACAGGGCAATAGAGGAGGGCAATATTGAGGATATAAAAAATATGCTCGAGCACATACCCGACTGCGCTCCTCCTATGTCCGCAAGGGAGCTTGCAGACAGCATAATGTCTGAAAACAAGGAGGTAAGACCTATGAAAAACAAAATATCCGCAAGAGTGCTTATAGCTGCGGCTATAATAGCCGTCATAGCCTGTGTGAGCGTGAGCGCAAGCGGTATACTAAAACGCTATGTGTTTGAAAAGGACGGCTACTATGTGAAGGTGGAGACAAACAATACGGAATTGAGCGAGGAAGAAGCCAATAAGCTTGCAGAGGAGAGATTGAAGGCTTCAAAGGAAACGGAGCCCAACGAGGAAAATACACTGACGCCGCAGACCTTCGCCACTGTTGAGGAGGCGGAGAAGGCGCTCGATATGGTCATTGTTATGCCGAAGCATATGCCCGATTTGGAGCTTAAAGAAATAAGCGGTGCAAAGACCTATCTTTCCGACAAGAGCTCAAAGTCAAGCGTATGGCTTACATACGGAGATGTCGACAGCAAGGCGTACGGTATGACCGTTACTAAGACGGACTACAACGACGAGTATGTAGAGGGTACGCTCATAACCGACAGCAAAGTTACGGGCGAGGAATTTGTAACGGATAAGGGCATTAAGTATGATATACTCACCGATACAGACGAAACGGGAGAAAAGACTGCTTATATCTATGTTACAAATATAGGCGAATATGAGTATGCTCTGGACTTCTATGGCTTTGACAAGACGGAAATGGAGAGGATAGTAAACTCCGCGGATATAAGATATAAGTGAATATTCAAAGTAAAAAAAGCCCTCCGCTTTAGCGGAGGGTACAGTCTGTCGAAAAAGTAAATTTATTTCAAATATAAACCCTTCCACCAACCTTCGGTTGGTCCCCCTTCCCTTAGCCCTAACGGGCTAAAGGACGGCTTATATTGCTTTAATTCCTGACAGTAAGCCTGTTTTATCCGCAGGACACACATTATAAGGCGTCCTTGCGAAGCAGGGAAGCTGGCATTTGAATCGGAAAGATTAATCCGACGA
>CANRNM010000092.1 GCA_947631975.1 uncultured Clostridia bacterium | reverse complement strand
TTTGCGAAGCAAAACGACCAGCCATTGCTCGCCCGCTTGCAGGGCGATATTCTCCCGCCCTGCTAAAGTGTTTTAAGAAGTTTACCGCCGCCCGTCTTATCCATTCCGACACTCGCTTAAACTATGCTCATTTACGGAATGATAATGATGCGCTTTTGGATTTTGGAAAGATGGTAAGTAGAATTTGTATCCACGGGCGTGCAATGACCGGTCGTTTTGCTTCGCAAAAAATAAAAACATTTTAAAGGGGTAAAAATATGATACTTAAAAACAAGCTCGGCATTGAAAATTCCGCAGAATTAAGAGAAGCCGAGGAAAAAATAAGCAAGCTGAGAGCGAAGGAAATATTTGAAAAAAATATATATGATACTTTTGAAACAGGCACATTTAAGGGGCTTTCGGATATACACAGATTTATTTTCGGCGATATATACGACTTTGCGGGAAAAATAAGAAATGTGAATATATCAAAGGGCTCTTTTCGCTTTGCGCCCGTTATTTATATTCAAGAGGCTATAAAAAATGTGGATAAAATGCCCTTTTCCACATTCGACGAGATAATTGAAAAGTATGTCGAAATGAATATTATTCACCCCTTCAGAGAGGGCAACGGCAGAAGCATGAGAATTTGGCTCGATATAATGCTCAAAAACAGTATCAAAAGAGTTGTGGAGTGGCAGAAAATAAATAAGGAGGAATACCTCTCCGCCATGGAAAGAAGCCCCGTTAAGGATATAGAGATAAAGCATATTATTAAAAATACTCTCACCGATGATATAAATAATAGAGAGGTCTATATGAAGGGCGTGGATATGAGCTATTATTATGAGGGCTATGATATGTTTGATATTGAAAAGCTGAAGTGATTGATACCTGTTGTTGTATAAAATTTTTTTGGCAACCAAGGCTTGCCCCTATAAACCAATAAGAATCTAATCACTTGTAGGGGCGTGCATTGCACGCCCGCTTTATACCACCTTTAATTTTCCCTTCGGTTCGGGTATTTTCTGACCTCTCGTTTTGGCAATTTCTATCCATTCGGATATTATATTCTGTGTATTTTCTATTGCTTCCTGCGGAGTTTTGCCGTCTGACATACATCCGGGAAGCTCGGGAACTTCTGTTATATAGCAGTTATCGTCCGATGACCAATACATATTTATCTGATATTTATACATATGTCTCACTCCTTAAATGTAAATTTATTATACAATAATCAAATTTAAAAGTAAAGACAATTATACAACTCAAAAATATTCTGAAATTATTGTTAATTTTTTATAAAACCCTTTATTTTTCCTTTAAAATATGTTATAATTGATTTTAGATTTTGGGGCTACACCCCCACGAAGGAGCAAAAATAATGTTACAGCAGGAAAATACGCAGAATATTGAAAACAACGAATACAACGAAAACCAGATCCAGATACTCGAGGGACTGGAGGCTGTAAGAAAAAGACCGGGTATGTACATCGGCTCCACATCTATAAGGGGTCTTCACCACTGTGTGTATGAAATAGTGGACAACTCCGTGGACGAGGCTCTCGCGGGCTTCTGTTCTCACATTGAAGTCAATATACACGAGGACAACACCGTTTCCGTTAGGGACAACGGCAGAGGTATTCCCGTGGGCATACATCCGCAGAAGGGCATACCCGCAGTTGAAGTCGTTTTCACCATACTTCACGCGGGCGGCAAGTTCGGCGGCGGGGTATACAAGGTGTCCGGCGGTCTCCACGGTGTGGGCGCTTCCGTTGTTAATGCTCTAAGCGAATGGCTCGTTGTGCGTATTTATCACGAGGGCAATGTATACGAGCAGAGATATGAAAAAGGAAATGCCGTTGAAAAGCTCAAAATAGTTGATACCTGCGATATGTCCGAAACAGGCACATACATCCGCTTCAAGCCCGATGCGGAGATATTCGAGGAAACCGTTTTCGATACCGAAACTATCAAAAATCACCTCCAGGAGACAGCCTTCCTCACAAAGGGACTTAAAATTTCTCTCACGGACTTAAGAGATGAAAACAAGCCCAAGTTCGTTTTTCAGTACAACGGCGGTATAAAGGAATTTGTGGAGAATATCAACTCCTCCAGAGAATCCATGTACGATGATATATTCTACTGCGAGGGAACATATAACAACATAGCCGTTGAGGTGGCTTTCCAGCACAGCGAGGGATTCTACAACGAAATAAATTATTCATATGTCAACAATATAAACACCGTAGACGGCGGCACCCATATACAGGGCTTCAGAACGGCTCTCACAAAGACCGTCAACGACTACGGCAGGAAGTTCGGTCTTTTAAAGGCAAGCGATAAAAACCTCACGGGCGACGACATAAGAGAGGGCATGACCTCCATTGTCAGCGTAAAGATAGAGGATCCGCAGTTCGAGGGTCAGACAAAGGGCAAGCTCGGCACAAGCGAAGCCGTGATAGCCGTTTCGACCGTGCTCAATGAAAAGCTCACCTATTTCCTGGAGGAAAATCCCGAGATAGGCAAGGCTATAATAGAGACCTCTTTAAGAGCTTCCAGAGCCAGAGAGGCGGCAAAGAGAGCCAAAGAGCTCGTAAGGCGCAAGGATATATTGGAAAGCAGCAAGCTCCCCGGCAAGCTCACCGACTGCTCCGAAAACGATCCCTCCGTGTGCGAGATTTACATCGTAGAGGGTAATTCCGCGGGCGGCTCCGCAGTGAAGGCAAGAGACGCCAAGACGCAGGCAGTCCTTCCCTTGAGGGGCAAGATTTTAAATGTCGAGAAGGCAAGGCTTGAAAGAGTGCTGGGCAACGAAGAAATAAAGTCCATGATAACTGCCTTCGGCACGGGCATACACGAGGATTTCGACATTGAAAAGCTTAGATATCACAAAATAATACTTATGACGGATGCCGATGTGGACGGAGCGCATATAACCACACTCCTTCTTACATTCATTTTCCGCTTTATGCCAAAGCTCATAGAGGACGGCTATGTCTATCTGGCGCAGCCCCCGCTCTATAAGCTCGAAAAGGGCAAGCAGGAGCGCTACGCTTATTCCGACGAGGAAAGAGACGATATAATCGCCGAATTGGGCGGTATAGAAGGCATGAAGCCCATACAGAGATATAAGGGTCTGGGCGAGATGGACGCTTCCCAGCTCTGGGAAACCACCATGGATCCCGAAAAAAGGATACTTATAAATGTAACAATAGACGACGCAAGAATTGCCGACGGCGTTTTCAGTCAGCTCATGGGCGACAAGGTGGAGCCCAGAAGGATATTCATACAGGAAAATGCCAACTATGTTACAAATCTGGATGTATAAAAGGCATTATGACGATAAGAGGTAACAATAATGGACAACACACAGTATGACAAGGTAGTGCATGCCGAAATATCGGAGACTATGCGCACATCATATATAAATTACTCCATGAGCGTTATAGTTTCCAGGGCGCTCCCCGATGTAAGGGACGGACTTAAGCCCGTTCACAGGCGAATACTCTACGCCATGAACGAGCTGGGACTCGACCCCTCAAAGGGCTATAAGAAGTGCGCGCGTATAGTCGGCGATACCATGGGTAAATATCACCCCCACGGCGACGCTGCCATTTATGACGCTCTTGTAAGGCTTGCGCAGGACTTTTCAATGAGATATCCCCTTGTGGACGGCCACGGCAACTTCGGCTCGGTAGACGGCTATCCCGCCGCCGCACAGAGATACACAGAGGCTAAGCTGGCTAAGATAAGTCTTGAAATGCTTGCCGATATTGACAAGAACACAATAGATTTCCAGGATAACTACGACGGTGAGTTCAAGGAGCCCACGGTGCTCCCCTCCCGCATACCCAATCTTCTTGTAAACGGCTCCAACGGTATTGCCGTGGGTATGGCTACAAACATACCCCCGCATAACCTCTCGGAGGTTATAGACGGCCTTGTGAAAATAATAGACAACAAGGTGGAATACCAGAGGGAGACCGACATAGACGAGCTCATACAGATAATAAAGGGTCCCGACTTCCCTACGGGAGGAAACATACTCGGAAGGCTCGGCATAGACTCGGCTTACAGAACGGGCAGAGGCAGGATAAAGCTCAGAGCCGAGGCTGAAATAAAGCAGCACGAAAACGGCAGAGAGCAGATAATAATAAGAGAAATACCCTATCAGGTGAATAAATCCGCCATGATAGAGGGCATAGCAAATCTTGTAAAGGACAAGAAAATAGACGGCATTTCCGGCATACAGGACAATACCAACGACAGAAACGGTATTTTCATCGTCATAGAGTGCAAGAGGGACGCTTCGGCTGAAATAATTTTAAATCAGCTCTACAAGTATTCACAGCTCCAGGAGACCGTGAGCGTCAACTTCCTCTGCATAGTGGACGGAGTGCCCAGAACGCTCAATTTAAAGCAGATGCTCGAATATTACCTCGAGCACCAGGAGGAGGTCGTAAGGCGCAGGACGCAGTTCGACCTTGAAAAGGCTTTAAAGAGGATGCATATTTTGGAGGGCTTTTTGACGGCTCTCGACAACATTGACGAGGTAATAAGCATATTGAGAAGCTCCCACACCACCCCCGAGGCTAAGAGCAGACTTATAGAGCGCTTCGGCTTCACCGACGAACAGGTGAACGCCATATGCGAGATGCGTTTTCGCTCGCTCGTGGGCATGGAGAGAGAAAAGCTCGAGAACGAATACGCCGAGCTTTCAAGGCTCACGGAGGAATGGAAGGCCATTCTTGCCGATGAAAACAAGCTTTTCGGCGTCATAAAGTCGGAGCTTCTCGAGACCAAGAGAAAATACGGCGACGGCAGAAGGACAAAGCTCATTGCCGACATGGGCGAGATAGACATGGAGGACATCATTTCCGACGATATGTCGGTCGTTACTATGACTCATCTCAACTATGTAAAGAGGCTTCCTCTCGACACTTATAAATCGCAGCACAGAGGCGGTAAGGGCGTCATAGGCTTGCAGATGCGCGAGGAGGACTGGGTGAACAGGCTCTTTGTAAGCTCCAACCACAGCTTCATTCTTTTCTTTACAAATAAGGGAAAGGTATACCGCATAAAGACCTGGGAGGTGCCCGAGGCAGGCAGAAACGCCAAGGGAACGCCCCTTGTAAACCTTCTGGAGCTTGGCAGGGACGAGGAAATATCCGCCGTGATACCCGTCAAGAGCTTTGAAAGCGACGATGAGCTCGTTATGGTAACAAGAAACGGCATAATTAAGAAAACTAAGGCTCAAAGCTTCTCCAACATAAGAAGAAGCGGACTTATAGCCCTCAATCTCAGGGAGAACGACGAGCTCATTTCCGTATTTGTTACCACCGGCAGCAGCACGATTTTCGTAGCTACCAGAAAGGGTATAAGCATACACTTCAACGAGGACAACGTGAGGGCGATGGGCAGGACGGCTTCGGGCGTTAAAGCCATCACTCTTGCCGAGGACGACTATGTTATAGGCGCAGATAAGGTAGAGCCCGGCAGCAAAATATTGCTTGTGAGCGAAAACGGCTTCGGCAAATGCACCGCTCCCGAAAACTACAGACTTCAGTCTAGGGGCGGAAAGGGCTTGAAAACATATAAGATAACGGAGAAAACAGGCGAGATATCGGGTCTTTCCGTAGTCAAGGACGGCGAGGAGCTTATTATGGTAACAAGCGAGGGCGTCGTCATAAGGATAAAGGTAAGCGATATCTCCACCGTGGGCAGGGTTGCCCAGGGCGTGAAGCTTGTGAATCTCGGCGAGGGCGTTAAAGTCGTGAGCATGGACAAGATAAACGAGGAAAATGCCGGCGATGATAATAACGCCGATGAAAACACTGACGATTCTGCCGAAAACGCAGATGACGAGCAGTAATGGATTTGGTGGAGTTTCTTTGACCGCCTCAAAGAATTTCACATATTAATGTTTATGAATGTTCTACTGACATATTAGAACATTCATTTTCTCCAAGCAGACGACCGCATTTTGGGTAACACCCGTACCCGATGCGGTTGTCTGTTTTTTTGGGGAAAGCAGTCCCTGCCCGGTCGTTTTGCTTCGCAAAACTGCTCGCCCATGCAGCCGAGGCACGCCCTTGCAAACCAATATGTGAGCTGATCACTTGTAGGGGCGTGCATTGCACGCCCGCAGACTGTCGAAAAAGTATAAATATATCAAATATCAACCCTTCCACCAATTCATCGCAAAGCAAGCTTTGCTCGAAGAATTGGTCCCCTTCCCTTACGCCCTAACGGGCTAAAGGACGGCTTAAAATGTTTTAAATCCTAATAGTAAGTTTATTCCGTCCGCAGGACGCACATTATAAGGCGTCCTTGCGAAGCAGGGAAGCTGTCAGGCGTTAGCCTGACTGAAGGGTTAAAAAAATATTTTATCGACACGCAGCGTGCGAGCATTGCTCGCCCGCTTTTTCATTTTCCCTCCTCTTTTATTTTCTCCACAAGCTCGCCTGCGGTTACAAATTCCACCTTATCCTTCACCTCATCATAGACCTCCTCAAGCGCCTGCGCCGTTACGGTTCCGCCCTCTGCGCCCACATGACCTATAGCCACGGCGTAGCCCTTTTCCTCGGCAATTTCTATTGCCTTTTTTATATTCTCCTTTATTTTTGTCTTATCCTGCGTGCTGTCCAGAAAAACATCCCTCTTGAGATAGGGCACGCCCAGTCTTTCCGCAGTCTCCGCGCCCACGGACTTAGCCGAGGTTACGCTGTCCACAAAGAAAAGCCCCCTGTCGCGGGCAGATGCAAGCAGTCTCTCCATTTTTTCGGTATCCTCCGTTATGAGAGAGCCCATATGATTATTGAAGCCCGACGCGCTTTCTCCGAGCTGATCCAGATTTTTTTCAAATACGCTCTGCGCCTCGTCAAGGCTCATGCCCGAAAGTATGGGCGTTTCGCCAAGCCAGCTCCTTTTGCCCGTGTGAGCCTCCATGGGCTGATGCAGTATTACCTCCTTTCCCGATTTTATGAGCTTTTGCGCCTCCTCCTCGCTGAAGGGCATATATGGCATTACCGCGCCCGTAAATTTAAACGGCAGGGCGAGCATTTCCTCCGTACCCTTTGAATTGTTGCCGAAGTCGTCTATAATTACGGCTACAAGCGGTTTTTCGCTGTAAAATGACGATACCGCCCTGTTATGTATAAGCCTGAGCGCAAGCACAAAAAATATAAGCACAAGCACTATCTGCGCAATAATTATCTTTTTGCCCGTTTTCATATTTACACTCCTTATTTTTTCTGATAAAATTATATGAAGGAAGGGCAAAAAAAATCAATATTAAATAATAACGGAGGATATTTTATGAAGCTCATGTTTGCGTCGGATATACACGGCTCGCTGTATTATGCCGAAAAGACTGTAAATGCGTTCAAGGCTGAAAAAGCCGAAAAGCTGATTCTTCTGGGGGATCTTCTCTATCACGGACCCCGCAACGACCTGCCCAAGGACTACGATCCGAAGGGCGTTATAGAGCTTCTGAACGGCTGTAAGCAAAATATAATGGCTGTGAGGGGCAACTGCGAGGCGGAGGTAGACCAAATGGTGCTGGATTTCAATGTGATGGCGGACTACGCCCTTATTTTTGAAAAGGGCAGAACATGGTTCATCACCCACGGACATATATACAACACATCCAATCCGCCCAAGCTCTGCCGCGGAGACCTGCTCATACACGGGCATACTCACATACAGACCGTTGAGGAGCAGCCCGAGGGCTATGTGTATATAAATCCCGGCTCCGTCGCCATACCCAAAAACGGCTGCAGCTACAGCTATATGACATACAATGACGGAAAATTTGAAATAAAGGACTTTGAAGGTAATGTTACAAAGGAGTATATATTGCAATGAATGTATTGTTTTTCTCTTTTAATGCGGTAATGCCCATTATACTCATAATTTGTCTCGGCTATATCATAAAACGCACGGGACTTCTGGGCGAGAGCTTTTTTTCACAGGCAAACAAGTTTGTGTTCAATGCGGCTCTGCCTATATATCTTTTTTACAGCGTATACAACATTGACGCCCTCAGCGCCATAAACTGGAGGCTCATAACCGCCGCCTGCGCCCTCGTCATATTTTCGGCTTTGCTGGCGGGCGTATTTTTCGTTTTTTACACAAAGGACAGCGGAAAAAGAGCCGTGCTCATACAGTGCGCCTTCCGCTCCAATTTCGCAATAATAGGTCTTCCGCTCGCAAGAGCGATAGGCGGGGACGAGGCGCTCGCCACGGCAGCCGTTATATCCGCCGTAGGCATACCCGTGTTCAATGTGCTGGCGGTAATAGTGCTCTCCGTGTACAGCTACGACAACAAAAAGGGGAGCATTTCTCCCCTAGGAATAGTGAAGTCGATATGTAAAAATCCGCTTATAATAGGCGTTGTGTCCGCCCTCGTTTGCGTATGGCTAAGGGGCTTTGTGCCCTTCACGATAAAAGAAGACCTGCCGTTTTTATATAAGGCGATAGAAAATGTGGGACTCATGGCTTCGCCCCTTGCGCTCGTGGTACAGGGCGGAAAGTTCGAGCTGAACGCCGTAAAGGAGCTTGCAAGGGACATAACGCTGGGCGTTGCCTGGAGGCTTGTGATAACTCCCGCGCTCTGCCTCTCTCTCATAATGGCTGCGGCAAACATGGGTCTTCTGCCCCTCGGAAGCTCCGACTTCCCCGCGCTCATAGCGTTTTACGGCTCGCCCGTAGCAGTAAGCTCCGCAATAATGGCAGAGAGCATGAACTGCCACGGCAGACTCGCGGGACAGCTCGTGATATGGTGTAATGTCGCGTCGATATTTACCGTGTTTGGGATAATAGTGGTGTTCAGAGGGCTGGGGTTGGTGTAAAGGAGAATAGAAATGAGAACATGGGATGATTACAAAGAATATGTAAAGCAAATTGATCCCGATGCGGGCAAGGAAATAGACGAAGCTGAATGTCTTGCAGCTATAATAAGTAAAATGATAGAACAGAGAAATATACTTGGTCTTACTCAAAGACAACTTGCTGAAATGTGCGATATGCCGCAATCATCTGTTGCAAGAATAGAAGCATTAAGAACTACTCCAAATATTGATACACTTTTAAAAATAATGAAACCACTTGGTTTGAGACTTACTGTATCAAAAATATAAAAAAACAGCCCCCTTGGGCTGTTTTTTGCGTGTCGATAAAATGCTTTTTGACCCTTCAGTCGCCCTTCGGGTATCAGAACTTTCCCTTCGGGAAAGCGATGCC
>CANRNM010000091.1 GCA_947631975.1 uncultured Clostridia bacterium | reverse complement strand
TAAGACACATAAAAAAGGACAAAAACATTGCCGAGGCGGAGCTTCTGCCCGAGGATTTCAGAGAATTTGCAAAGCTTTGCACAAGATATAAATGCCGTATGAGAATAATAAACAAAAACGGCTTTTACCGCACGCTTCTGTTTATGAAAAGAAACGCCCTTTATACGATAGGGATATTTCTTTCAATAGCGATCATATACGCTCTTTCGCAAAGAGTGTGGATAATAGACATTACGGGAAACTCCGCCATAGACAAACGCTCCATACTCGAAACATGCAGAAACGGCGGACTGTATGAGCTTTGCGCCAAAAATTCTCCCGACTACAAAAAAATAGCCGAGGAGCTGAGGCTTGAATACAGAAATATAGCCTGGATAAACATAAGCCTTAAGGGAAGCAGAGTACATATAAGGCTTGCGGAGGATAAGCCCGTCTCAAACGCCCCAACGATCGGCGAAGCCTGCGACATAGTTTCGACGGCGCAGTGCAGGATATCGTCCGTGGTAACCGAAAAAGGCACTCCCATGGTAAAGAAAAACGACATTGTTAAAGAAGGCGACGTTCTCATTTCCGCCCGGCTTGCACCCGCAGGAACGGAGGAAAACCCCGTAACCGACATAGTGAGAGCCAAGGGGAGCGTGAGGGGTATTCTGACGAGGAATTATTCCTTCACCATACCCTACAGTATAAACAAAAGGGAATACACGGGACGCAGAAGGACGGCTGTATCTATAGGCACGGCTTATAAAAAAATATGTATAAAAAACGCAAAGCCCTTTCCGCTCGGCAGCAATTCCAAAGAAATAATACAGCTTAAGCTCGGGGATAATTGCCCTCTCCCCTTTTTTATATATAAAGATATATACAGTGAATATATAGAAAAAAATATAAACAGGGACATTGAAACGGCAAAAAAGGAAGCGTCAATACATATAACGGAATTTATTGCGCAAAATTATGACATAAGCTCGGATATACTATCGGTCAAAACAAAATATTCCGAAGGCAATGAAAGCCTGAGCGTAAATGCCGAAATTATATCCGATGAAAATATAGGTACCGAAAAACCACATACAGACATAGGAGGAAACACACTTAATGGAACAACGGAAAATTCAGGTATCGGCTAACATAATATCGGCTCTTTTCGGAAGCTTCGACTCTAACATAAAAAGGCTTGAGGCAGAGTTTGAAGTGAGCATAATAAACAGAGGGGACGACATTGAAATAAGCGGAGAGGCGGAAAACATAGAGCGCACTCTTAACGCCATAAGCTCAATGACAAAGCTTATAGAGGCGGGCGAAAACATAGACGAACAGAGCTTGGGATATATAATAACCGAGGTGCGCGAAAACAAGGCGGAGGAGGTCGACAAGCTCAAAGACGATACCATATGTATGACCGTGAGCGGCAGAATTTTAAGACCCAAGACACTGGGACAGAAGTTCTATGTCGACTCCATAAGGCACAACACAGTCGTTTTCGGCGTAGGTCCCGCGGGAACGGGCAAGACCTATCTTGCCATGGCTATGGCTATAACGGCCTTTAAAAACGGCGATGTGAACAGAATAATACTTACAAGACCCGCAATAGAAGCGGGCGAAAATCTGGGCTTTCTGCCGGGCGACCTTCAGGATAAGGTAGACCCGTACTTAAGACCGCTTTATGACGCTCTCTATGAAATAATGGGCGCAGAAACATTCATAAAGAATATGGAAAAGGGCGCAATAGAGGTAGCTCCCCTTGCATATATGAGAGGAAGGACGCTCGACAACTCCTTTATAGTGCTGGACGAAGCACAGAACACCACGCCCGAGCAGATGAAAATGTTTCTTACAAGGCTCGGCTACGGCTCCAAGGCTGTAATAACGGGAGACATAACGCAGATAGACCTGCCGAGAGGCAAAAAGTCGGGATTGGTGGAGGCAGTGAGCATACTCGGAGATATAGAGGACATAAGGATATGCACGCTCACAAACAAAGACGTTGTGCGTCATCCCCTTGTGCAGAGGATAATATCGGCATATGAAAGCTATGAAAAGAACAACAAAAAAGAGGTAAAGTAAAATGACGGTATTATTTGAAAACAGCACAGAAAAAGCCGTCGGACAGGAGCTCATAGAGAAGGTCATAAAGGAAAGTCTTTCATACGAGGGCATACAGGACGACTGCGAGGTGAGCGTGTGCATAGTGCATAACGACGACATACACGCGCTCAATTTAAAGCACAGAGGCATAGACAGACCCACGGACGTGCTTTCCTTTCCGCTTATAGACTACGAAAAGGAAAGCCTGCCTCAGGACGGCTCAAGGGTGTATCTGGGCGATATAGTAATAAGCATTGACAAGGCGGAGGAACAGGCTAAGGAATACGGACATTCGCTTGAAAGAGAAATAGGCTTTCTGACGGCTCACAGCATGCTTCATCTGCTGGGCTACGACCACATGACAAAAGCCGAGGAAAAGGTTATGTTCAAAAAACAGGAGGACATACTCGAGGCTCTGGGGCTTAAGAGATAGGAATTACGGGTGATAATATGACTTGGGAAGAACTTGAATATTTATGTCATAACTGCCATAACTGCCGACTGGGAGAAGCTCGGCACAATGTGGTGATAGGCGTAGGCGACAGAAAGAGCCGTATACTCTTTGTGGGCGAGGGTCCCGGATATTACGAGGATATGCAGGGCGAGCCCTTTGTGGGCGCTGCGGGTCAGCTTTTGGACAAAATGCTTGCCTCCATAGGGCTTGACAGAAGCAAGGTGTACATAGCAAACATTGTGAAGTGCCGTCCGCCCAACAACAGAGATCCCCTGCCCGACGAGCAGGAAGCCTGCATAAAATATCTTAGAGTGCAGTTCAAGCTTATAAGACCCGAAATTATAGTATGTCTTGGCAGGATAGCGGCAAAGGCTATAATAGCGCCCGATTTCAGGATAACGAGGGACAGAGGAGTGTGGCACAACAAAAAGGGTATAGACATAATAGCCACATATCACCCCTCCGCACTTTTAAGAGACGAGAGCAAGAAAAGAGACGCCTGGGAGGACTTCAAAGCCATAAGGGACAAGCTTAAGGAAAAGGAAAACGAGAAAGGACAAAATGATGAGCAATAAATTTTATTCGGGAGTGGTTTCGCTTATAGGCAGACCAAATGTAGGGAAATCCACACTTATGAATCTGCTGATAGGCGAAAAGATATCCATAATTTCAAGCAAGCCGCAGACAACGAGGAACAAAATACAGTCCATACTCACAACGGAGAGTATGCAGGCAATATTTGTGGACACTCCCGGCATACATAAGGCAAAGTCAAAGCTGGGCGACTACATGGTGAAAAGCGCCGAGAATGCTCTTAACGATGTGGACATAGTGATGTATCTCATTGAACCGTACGAAAAGATAAAGGACAGCGACAGAGCCATAATAGAAAGGCTCGAAAGAGTCAAAACTCCCGTGTTCCTCATAATAAACAAAATAGACACGGTGGATAAGCCCGTGCTTCTGGGCGTTATGGAAAGCTACAGGAGGGAATATGACTTTGCGGAGATAATACCCATATCCGCATTAAAGGGCGACAACAAGGAGCTTCTTTTAAAGAATATAGAAAAATATCTGCCCGAGGGTCCTAAGTACTTCCCCGAGGATATGATAACGGATCAGCCCGAAAGACAGATAGTGTCGGAGATAATAAGGGAAAAGGCTCTCTATCTTCTTCAGGACGAGATACCTCACGGCATAGCCGTAGAAATAACCTCCATGAAGGACAGGCAGGGAAAGGACATAACGGACATAGAAGCCACAATATACTGCGAAAGAGACAGCCACAAGGGCATAATAATAGGCAAGCAAGGCTCTATGCTCAAAAAAATAGGCTCAAACGCAAGACGGGACATACAGAGATTTTTGGGCTCGCATATAAATCTGCAGCTGTGGGTAAAGGTCAAAAAGGACTGGCGCGACAGCGATATACTGCTTAAGAATTTCGGCTACGACGCCAAGAACATATAAATAAACTTCCATATTTTTATCGGAATACATCCGCTTTAAATACAAAAGCTAATAACAGAAGGAGGAATTCGGACTATGAAGGATTTCTTTTGGAATTTATTTGAAAAAAGCGGAAATATAGATTTTTATCTGGCATATAAAAAACAAAGCGACGCGGGAGAAACAGACTATGAGTTCGGAAAAGATACGGGGAATAGTGATACGTGAAGGATTTTCGGGTGAGGCGGACAAGTTTCTGACTATATTTGCAAAGAACAGAGGCAAGATATCCGTATTTGCCAAGGGCGCAAGGAACACAAAAAGCAAGTTCCTTGCCTGTTCCTCGCTCTTTACATACGGCGATTTTTTGATAAGGACAGCCACAAAGACCCCTACCCTCATGTCGGGCGATGTAATAGAAAGCTTTTACGGCATACGCACGGACATTGCCGCGGCGGCTTACGCCTCGTACTTTGCGGAGCTTATAGACAGAACAATGCTTGAAAATGTGGAGGAAAACGGGGCTCTGCTTTTGTTTTTGAAGGCTCTGCAATATCTTTCAAAGGACAGCAAAAGCGCAAGGAACACGGGAATAATATTTCAGCTCAGGTTTCTGGACATACTGGGCTACAGACCCGAAGAGGAGGAAATAAAGGATTACAGGCTGAGCGAGCCCGCGCTTTCGGCTGTGGAATACATACTGTCGGCGGAGCTCGGAGAAGCCTTTCGCATAACGCTTGAAAGGGAATACGCCGAGGAGCTTGAAGGCTTCATAGAAAAATATATCGAATATCACATAGACACAAAATTCAAAAGCTATGGAATAATTAAGGATTTGGTGTTGACAAATTGAAATAAAGTGCTATACTTTAATTAAGAAATGTTTTAAATACTGTTCTTCGGGGATTTGTGAAATTCAATACCGGCGGTTACAGCCCGCAAGCCATTTGGCACGATCAGGTGAGACTCCTGAGCCGACAGTAAAGTCTGGATGAGAGAAGATTATACTGACATCTGACCCCGAGTTTTTGGCTCGGGTCTTTTTATTTGAAGTCTTATCCCCGTTTTTCGGGGATATTTTTGTTTTTATTCCGAAAGGGTCGGTAATTATGGAATTTATGGAAAGAGCCATAGAGCTTGCAAAAAAGGGCGAAGGCTATGTATCGCCCAATCCGCTTGTAGGCGCTGTGATAGTTAAAAACGGCAGGATAATAGGCGAAGGCCGGCACAAGAAATACGGCACCAATCATGCCGAGGTGAACGCCTTTGAAAGCGCTAAGGAGGACACAGCAGGCGCCGAGATGTATGTTACACTGGAGCCATGCAGTCATTACGGACACACTCCGCCCTGCGCAAAGGCTATAATAGAGCACGGCATAAAAAAGGTATACATAGGCTCGGACGATCCCAATCCCCTAGTGGCAGGCAGAGGCATAAAAATGCTTAGGGATGCAGGAATAGAAGTGGTAACGGGAGTTATGAAAAAGGAATGTGATGCCCTTAACTCCATATTTTTTAAATATATAACGACAAAACTGCCATATGTGGTTTTAAAAAGCGCAATGACGCTTGACGGAAAAATAGCCTCATATACGGGCGATTCAAAATGGGTGTCGAACGAAAGCTCAAGGCTCACGGTACAGCATATGCGACACGCTCTTAAGGGCATAATGGTGGGCATAAATACCGTATTAAAGGACGACCCGAGGCTCAACTGCCGTATAGAGGACGGTGTGGATCCCGTTAAAATAATAGTGGATTCAAGGCTTCGCACACCCCTTGAAGCAAATGTGCTTAAGGGCGGAGAATGTATAATAGCCGCGGCGGAGGGCTGTGATAACGAAAAGAAAAAAGCTCTCGAAGCCCTGGGCGCAAGGGTGATAGTAACAAGACGGTATAACGGCAGAGTGGACCTTAAAGAGCTTATGAAAAGGCTCGGAGAGCTCAAAATAGACAGCATACTGCTGGAGGGCGGAGGCACGCTCAATTATTCAATGCTTGAAAACGGGCTAATTGACAAGGCTGTGTTCTTCATTGCGCCAAAGCTAATAGGCGGAAGGGACGCAGTTACGCCCATAGAAGGCAAGGGCGCAGAGCTTATGAAGGATGCCGTTATGCTTAAGAACATAAGCGTTAAATTTATTGAAGGCGACATACTTATATGCGGTGATTTGAGGTGAAAAATTTGTTTACGGGAATAATAGAAGAAACGGGCACCGTTATAAAGGCGGGCACTCCCCTTGTGGTGGGTGTAAGCAAAATAACGGAGGATATACATATAGGCGACAGCATAGCCGTGAACGGCGTATGTCTTACCGTAACTCACTTCACCAAGGACAGCATAACGCTGGATGTCATGAACGAGACCTACAGCAGGACCAATCTTGAAAAGCTAAAAGCGGGCGACAAGGTGAATACCGAGCGCGCCATGTCCGCAAACGGAAGGTTCGGCGGGCACATAGTGAGCGGACATATAGACGGCACGGGAGTTATTACGGATATAAAAAACGACGGCATAGCCATATGGCTGACGATAAAAGCCGACAAAAGCATACTTAAATATATAGTAATGAAGGGCTCGGTGGCTCTGGACGGCGTGAGTCTTACGGTGGCATATGCAGACGAAGGCTGTTTCAAGGTGTCCATAATACCCCACACACAGCAGAACACCACGCTTACATCAAAAAGAACGGGCGAAAGCATAAACATTGAAAATGATTTGATAGGAAAATATGTCGAAAAGCTCATGAGCTTTGACGACAGCAAAAAAAGCGGTATTACGGAAGATTTTCTAAGAGAATACGGTTTTTAGGAGGTTATGTATATGTTTGAATTCGACACCGTTGAAAAGGCTCTGGAGGATATAAAACAGGGCAAAATGATAATGGCAATAGACGACGAGGACAGAGAAAACGAGGGCGACCTCATAATGTCCGCAGAATATATGACTACGGATGCCATGAACTTCATAGCAAAGTACGCAAGGGGCATAATATGTCTGCCTGCGGACGAGGACTTCATGGATAGGCTGATGCTGCCGCAGATGGTGAAGGAAAACACCGACAACCATTCCACGGCGTTCACTGTATCTATAGACCACAAGGACACAACAACGGGAGTTTCGGCAGAGGAAAGAGCCTACACCGCAAGGAAGTTCACGGAGGACAATGCAAAGCCCGAGGATTTCAGGCGACCGGGACATATATTCCCCCTTCTGGCAAGAGAGGGCGGAGTGCTCGAAAGACGCGGACACACAGAAGCTACGGTAGACCTTATGAGGCTTGCGGGACTTAAAAGCGCGGGAATATGCTGTGAGATAATGAAGGACGACGGCACGATGGCAAGGCTTCCCGAGCTTATAAAATTCAGCAGGGAACACAAGCTCACATTTATAAGCATAGCGCAGCTCATTGAATACATCAAGGAACACGGTATGCCCGAAAAGGCAGAGAAAAAGCCCTGCAAGCTCCTGACAAAGCAGGTGGAAACAAAGCTTATGACGCGCTACGGCGAGTTTGATATACAGGGCTACACCGACATGGAGGGCAAGGAGCATCTTGCGCTTTACATGGGAGATATTTCCGACGGTAAGCCCGTGCTCTGCCGTGTACATTCAGAATGTCTCACGGGCGACGCTCTGGGCTCTGCCAAGTGCGACTGCGGTCAGCAGTATGACGAGGCAATGAAAAGGATAGCAAAGGAAGGCAGAGGCATACTTTTGTATATGCGTCAGGAAGGCAGAGGCATAGGTCTTATAAACAAGCTTAAGGCATATGAGCTCCAAAGGCAGGGTATGGACACCGTGGAGGCAAACATCGCTTTGGGCTTTCCCGAGGATATGAGAAGATACGACAAGGCTGCGGAGATACTCAAGGGGCTTGGAGCGGACAGCATAAGGCTTATGACAAACAATCCCGACAAAATAAAGAAGCTTGAAAAGTGCGGCATAAGGGTAACGGAAAGAGTGCCTTTGATAGTTGAGCACAGCCCATGCGCCGATTTCTATATGCACACAAAGCAGGAAAAAATGGGTCATTTATTAAATATATAAGGAGGATACAAAAATGAAAATGATCGAAGGTAATTTAATCGCCGAAGGCAAAAAATTTGCGGTAGTAGCATCCAGATTCAACGAATTTATTGTAAACAAGCTCGTTACGGGCGCAGAGGATGCCTTTGTAAGGCACGGAGCAAAGAGCGACGATATTTCGCTTGTGTGGGTGCCGGGAGCTTTTGAGATACCTCTCACGGCACAGAAGCTTGCGGAGAGCGGAAAGTTTGACGCCGTTGTGTGCGTAGGCGCTGTCATAAGAGGTGCAACGAGCCACTACGACTATGTGTGCAACGAGGTGTCAAAGGGTATAGCAACGGTAGGACTTAAAACGGGAGTGCCCGTTATATTCGGCATTGTAACAACGGACAACATAGAGCAGGCTATAGAAAGAGCAGGCACAAAGGCAGGAAATAAGGGCTTTGACGCCGCAGTTTCCGCTATTGAGATGTGTAATCTTTATAATAATTTTTAATTAAAAAAGCAGCCGAACGGCTGCTTTTTGCGTGTCGATAAACACCTTATTGTATGAAATTTGCGGGCGTGCAATGCACGCCCCTACGAGTGATTAGCTCACATGTGGTTTGTAGGAGCGTTCAGCACTTTCAGCTACGCCGAAAGCCGATCTACACTCGTGCGGATAAGTCTTTCCGCTGCAATCATTGCACGCCCGTATATAACATTTTTTTATTTTTTTTGAATTTTTGGACAGTCTGAGCAGCCGAATGGCTGCTCAGATTGTCGAAAAAGTAAATTTATATCAAATACAAACCCTTCCACCAACCTTCGGTTGGTCCCCCTTCCCTTAGCCCTAACGGGCTAAAGGACGGCTTATAATGTTTGAAAACCTACCGTCAGATTTCTTCCGCCCGAAGGGCGCAACACTATAAGGCGTCCTTGCGAAGCAGGGAAGCTGGCGCCCGAAGGGCGACTGAAGGGTCAAAAAGCATTTTAACGACACACAGAGCAGCCGAACGGCTGCTTTTTGCGTGTTTATAAGATCACTGTTTTCATTCTATGTAACTTCCCGACAAACGGATTATTCCATAATAAAATTTTTATCAAGCCATTTTGCAACTCCATCCTCATCATTTGCCGGAATAATGGAAGTTGCAATTTTTTTCAGGTCTTCATGGGCATTTTGGACTGCATATCTCTCATCAGCCAGTTCAAACATATCTATATCA
>CANRNM010000090.1 GCA_947631975.1 uncultured Clostridia bacterium | reverse complement strand
TAGACGACAAGCTTGAGGTAAATATGGAGCTTGTGCTTTCGATAGTTGTTGCAGGCAGAGCCGCAAGAAACACATCGGGCATAAAGAACAGACAGCCCATAGGCGATATGTATGTTCAGTCCGACAGAAGGCTCGACCCCGAATACTATGACATCATACTTGACGAGCTGAATGTAAAGAACATAGAATTTGTGGACGACGCTTCAAAGTTCACAAGCTACAGCTTCAAGCCCCAGCTTAGGACGCTCGGCAGACGCTACGGCAAGCTTGTGCCCGCTATAGGCGAATATCTCAAAAATGCCGACGGCAACGCCCTTATGTCGGAGCTTAAAGCAAACGGCGTTATAAAATTCAATGTCGAAGGTACGGATATAGAGCTTGCGGAGGAGGATGTGCTCACGGAGACCGCTCAGGCAGACGGCTATGTTGCCGAAAGCGACAAGTACGCGACCGTGGTCCTCAGCACAAATCTCACCGATGAGCTTATAGAGGAAGGCTTCGTGAGAGAGCTTGTATCCAAGATACAGACAATGAGAAAGGACGCGGGCTTTGAGGTGCTCGACAGGATAAAGGTATACCATGACGGCAACGAAAGGATAGCCGAGATTTTCTCTAATAATAAGGAAGCTATTTCGACAGACGTTCTTGCGAATGACATATGCGCGGGCAAATCCGACATAAGCAAGGAATGGAATATAAACGGCGAAAAGGTAACGCTCGGCGTTGAAAAAATAGGATAATGTAAAGCTTCATATAATAATATAGCAGGGCGATTTTCTTCCGCCCTGCTGAATTGTTTGAAGGAGTGTATAGCCGCCCGTCTTATCAATTTCCCCGCTCGCTGAAAGTTCAGCATTTTCGGCTACGCCGAAAACCGCACTGCGTGCGACCAAGTGTATTTTGTAAACAAAATACAATGATAAATCTTTCGGTGCAATAACTATGTTCGCTTAGGAAATGATAATGACGGGCTTTTGGATTTGGGCAAGACGGTAAGTAAAATTTGTATCCGCGGGCGTGCAATGCACGCCCCTACAAGTGATTAGCTTACATATTGGTTTGTAGGGGCGAGCCTTGGTTGCATGGGCGAGCAGTATTGCGAAGCAATACGACCAGCCATTGCTCGCCCACAAAATTTTATATGACAAATATTTTATCGACACACAAAAAAACAGGCTTTACGCCTGTTTTTTTATTCTTCGTCCTCTTCCTCGTAGTCGTATTCGTAGTCCTCGTATTCCTCGTCATCCTCCAGTATCTCGTCGATAGCGGAAACAACGGTTTCAAACTCCTCATCGGAGTCTATATTCAAAAGCTCGAAACCGTCCTCGTTTTCGTCGGTCTCGACATACTCGTACACGAAGGACTCCTCGCCGTCCTCGGAAAGAAGGGCTATATATTCCTTGCCCTCGTAATCGTCCACTTCAAATATACCCAGCACAATACATCTCACTTCCGTATTGTCCTCCAGCATAAGCGTCATGTGCTGCAATTCGTGCTCGTGGTCGTGCTCGTGGTCATGTCCGCAGCCATCCGTGTGTTCGTGAATATCCGCCATAATGTTTGCCTCCTTTTTTTGGTATTATATTTCTGATTATATCAGAATTTAACATAAAATACAATATGATTTTATTCCTTAACTATGTTTATGTTGTTCCACTGCTCGTCGTTCTTTTCGACGACCATATCGCCCTGCCATATATTGCTCTGGTTTGTATATATTTCCTGCTTTTTCTCGTTTATATATTCCTCTCTTATGCGGGGCTCTATGCTCTCCATAGGACTGCTCACAACATCGGATATATAGAAAATATGGCTGCCGTCCGTATCCTCCACAAGAAAACAGTCGCCCTTGTTGTGGCTGTATATCTGTCTTAAGGTATTCTCGGTGTAAAGGCTTGCGTCAAGCTTGCCGGGCTCCGTGGAGCTCTGCGGAGATATCTCCTTGAGCACGGTGTCAAACGGCGTGCCCGCGTTTATACGGCTGTAGGCGCTCTGCGCAAGCTTCTTGTTGGCATCGCCGTCTATATCGGGCTGTATGAATATTTCCTTTATCATATAGTCCGTGAAGTCCGACTTGTGCTCGGAATAGTATTTGTTGAGATATTCGCCGAACTCCGCCTCGTTTACGGTGTAGCTGTCCGTAACATAGTTATACACCTTCTGCTGTAGCATTACCTCCTCCATTATGGAGCGTATCTTGTCTATGTTTAGGTCAAGAGCCGTAAGGTCCTTGCTTTCAAATTCCTTTATAAGCTCCTCTGCCCTCTTCTGCGCCTCCGCCTTTTCGTTTTCGTCAAGGCTTATGCCCAGCTCCTTTGTCTTTTTGACAGCCGTCTTTACCATAACAATGGTGTTTACGGCGTTCTGCTTGGCTATCTCCTCGGCGCTCACGCCCTCGAAGTCCGCGCCCCATATGTCCGTGCCGCCCTGCTCCTCAAAGCTTTTTTTCTGCTCCATGAGGTAGACAAGGTATTCGCCTCGGTTTATTTTGTCGTTTCCTATCTTCACCACATAGCTTTCTCCTACGCAGCCCGTCATGATAAAAAGCACAAGTATTAAGCAAAAAATTTTTCTCATGATATATCACCCTGCCGAAAAACTGATATTTTTTCACTATAAGTATAATATATTATGCCTTTTTATTCAATATATTTGAATAATATGTAATATAAATGATAGAATTTGCTTGTAAAAATTTTTTTATGCTGATATAATCTAATTAGGAGTATATCCAAAGGAGGGTGAATGATATGAGATGTCCGTTCTGCGGAAAGCTTGACACCAAGGTGATAGACACAAGAACAATGGAGGAAAACACCGTCATAAGACGGCGTAGATTCTGCGACGAGTGCGGGGGAAGATTCACTACATATGAAAGACTTGACACCATACCCCTGACCGTTATAAAATCGGACAACACAAGGGAGACCTTTGACAGAGATAAGCTTACAAGGGGAATACTCATAAGCTGCAGCAAGCGTCCCATAACGAGAGAGCAGATAGACAGCATGGTAACGGATATTGAAAACACCATTTTGAACACTCTCAAAAAAGAGGTGGAGAGCAAGGAAATAGGCGAAATGGTTATGGAAAGGCTCAAGGAAGTGGACGAGGTGGCTTATGTCAGGTTTGCCTCCGTTTACAGACAGTTCACCGATGTGGACAACTTCATCACGGAGCTTAGCAAGCTTCTTAAGGATAAGAAATAGCTTATTAATTCCAGACAGGCGGTATTGAAAGTATGAGTTATATTAATGTGCGCAGGGCTAATTGCAGAAATTGCTACAAGTGCCTTAAAAACTGCATTGTGAAGTCAATAAAATATGCCGATGAAAAGGTCGAGATAATAGAGGACGGCTGTATACTGTGCGGACTTTGCATAACAAAGTGTCCCCAGAGGGCAAAGAGCGCAAACAACGACATAGAGCCGATAAGAAAATACATAAAGGACAAGGACACCATAACGGCGGCAAGCCTCGACCCCAGCTATGTTTCCGCCTTCGGGAGCAGCGCGGACGCCATAGCCCCCGCTCTTAAAGCCATGGGCTTTGACATAGTGGAGGAGAGCGCAATAGGCGCGTCCTGCGTTTCGGAGGAATATCTTAATCTCATTAAAGAAGGCGGCAGGGAAAACATTATTTCATCAGCCTGCCCCACAGTGAATATGTATATACAAAAATACTATCCCGAACTTATAGACTGGCTCGCCCCCGTCATGTCGCCCGCTCTTGCCCACGGCAAGGCGATAAAGGAGGAACACGGCGAGAATGTAAAGGTGATACACATAACGCCCTGTCTTTCGAGGATAAAGGAGTGCGCCGAGAGCCCCTACGTGGACGGAGTTATAACATACGACGCGCTCATGAAGCAGTTTTACGAGGAGGGCATAACCCTCTCGGATTATGCCGAAGGCAAGGACGGCTTTGACAAAAAGGCGGGCTATTCCTGCATATATCCCATAGTGGACGGCATAGTGTACGACCTTCAGAAAAAGCACGGCAAAGACGACGGCACGGAGTGCATAGACGGCTACGATATGCTCTCCGTAAGCGGTGTAAGCAGTGTCAAAAAAATGCTGGATGAGATGAAAAAGGGCAATATTAAAAACGCCTTCATAGAAGCCTCGGCTTGCAGCGGCGGCTGTGTGAGCGGTCCCTTTATGCCCCTCATGCGTTCATCCGTGTACAGAGCCAGGCTCGCGGTCAAGAAATATGCCGACAAGGCGCAGGAAACATCAAGGACAAGCATAAACGGCTTAAGGGCGGAATACAGGGCGGAGCCCGTAAAAGAGGATATGCCGAGCGAGGAGGAGATAAGAGCCATACTCGCGCGCATAGGCAAGTATTCAAGGGCGCAGGAGCTCAACTGCGGCAGCTGCGGCTATGCCACCTGCCGAGAAAAGGCTATAGCCGTCTATCAGAACAAGACGGAGCTTTATCTCTGTATGCCCTACATGACGGACATAAACCAGGCTATGAGCAACGTTACCCTAAGCCTCACGCCCAACTACATAATTGCCGTTGACAGCGACATGCACATAAAGGAATTCAATGTGGCTGCTCAGAAGCTTTTCGGCATTTCAAGGGCTAAGGCGCTCAATAAAAAGCTTTCGGAGCTCATAGACACAAGCGACTTTGAAAATGTCATAAACACCCGCGCCAACATATACGACAAAAAGGTGTCCTATCCCGAGATGGGCATAATAACGGAACAAACGATAGTCTACGCCGAGGAAAGAAACATGGCTATAGCCATAATAAAGGATGTTACTCAGGAGCACGAGGACAGGAAGGCTCTCTACACCAGAAAGAAGGAATCCGTGAGCATGGCTCAGAAGGTAATAGACAAGCAGATGGTGGTGGCTCAGCAGATAGCAAGTCTTCTGGGAGAAACAACAGCCGAAACAAAGGTAACTCTCAACAAGCTTAAAAATTTGATAGACGCAGAGGAAATGAACAATGGCTGAGGTTTATGTTGACGCGGCATATAAATATCTTACAAAATACGAGGAGGAGCTCTGCGGAGACAATGTGGAGATAGTCAGGGACGACAAAAGAGTGATAGTCGTGCTTTCGGACGGTCTGGGAAGCGGAGTGAAAGCCAACATACTCTCTACCCTCACGGCAAAAATAATATCCACCATGCTTCGCGAGGGCTCTACAATAGAGGACACCGTGGACACAATAGGTCATACTCTGCCCATATGCAATGTAAGAAAGGTAGCTTATTCCACATTTATAATACTTGAAATAGACTACGAGGGCAACGCCTATCTGGTGGAGTTCGACTCCCCCGGCTGTATATTCGTGAGAAATTCAAAGCCCGTGGATATAAAATACAAGCAGAGGAAGGTCGCGGGCAAGAAAATAAGAGAGGCGCATTTCAGCGTTGAGCCCGGCGACGCTCTTATACTCATGAGCGACGGCGTTATATATGCGGGCATAGGCAGCGTATTGAGCCTCGGCTGGGGCTGGGAGCATGTGTGCAGCTTTGTGGCGGATAAGACGGATAACAAAATGAGCTCCGCAAGGCTTGCAAACCTGCTGAGCGAGACCTGCGACAAGCTTTATATGAAAAGGCCCGGCGACGACACCACGGTGGCTGCCGTGAGGATAGTGCCAAAAAGGGAGCTTAGCCTCTACAGCGGACCGCCCATTGACGAAAACGACGACGAAAGAGTCGTAAAGGACTTTATGAAGTCCAAGGGCAAAAAGATAGTGTGCGGAGGAAGCTCGGCTACCATAGTCAGCCGTGTGCTGGACAGACCGCTCTCGCCGAGCCTTGAATACATCGACCCCGACATACCGCCCACGGCGGAGATACCAGGCATAGACCTTGTAACGGAGGGCGTTATAACGCTTAAAAGAACGGTGGACATAATAAAGGAATACATGAAGGACCCGACAAACAGCGATATACTTGAAAAGCTGGACAGAAAAAACGGCGCGTCGGTGATGGCAAGGCTTTTGATAGAGGACTGCACTCATTTCAATATGTTTGTGGGACAGAAAATAAATCCTGCCCATCAGAATCCCGACCTGCCCGTGGACTTGAGCATAAAACTAATGATAATGGACGAGCTGTACAAGCTCATGAAAAAAGCGGGTAAAGTGGTAACAAGACAGTTCTATTGATACAAAATTTTTTTCGGAGGTTTATTATATGGAGCAAATAACAGATGTAAACCAAATCAAAAATGCAGTGCTTTACAAGATAGCGGAATACACCTACGAGGGCACTCTCGAGGAAAAATACGAGCACATACCCTATGAGATAACGGACCCCATAGAGCCTACATTTAGGTGCTGTGTATACAGAGAAAGAGAGATACTCAGGCAGAGGGTGAGGCTTGCCATGGGAAGACTTCCCTCGGAGCTTCACTACCGCAAGACCGACAACACCCAGATAGTCCATGTTATGCTCGCCGCCTGCGAGGGCTGTCCCATCGACAGGATAACGGTAACAAATAACTGCCAGAACTGTCTGGCAAAGAGGTGCATGAAGGCGTGCAGGTTTGATGCCATAATACACACTCCCAACGGAGCATACATAGACAAGACAAAGTGCAAGAACTGCGGAGCCTGCGCCAAAGCCTGCCCCTACAATGCCATAGTGGACATTGAAAGACCCTGCATAAAGGCTTGCCCCGTCGGCGCCGTGGATATGGACGAGCACGACCTTGCCAAGATAGACGAGGACAAGTGCATTAACTGCGGTCAGTGCGTGTCAAAATGCCCCTTCGGAGCCATAGGCGCGGCTTCCATGATGACTAATGTAATAAACTCCATACTTCACAATCCCGAGCATACATACGCCATGATAGCGCCGTCCATAGAGGGACAGTTCGGCTCGGCTACGATACCTCAGCTCAAAAAAGCCATAATAGACTTGGGCTTCAAGGACTGCTACGAGGTGGCTCTCGGAGGCGACGCCGTGGCATGGAGCGAGGCGGAGGAGCTTATAGAAAACATCAAAAACGGCAACAAAATGACGACCTCTTGCTGTCCCGCCTTCTACAATATGATAATGAAGCACTATCCCGAGGTAAAGGACAAGATGTCCACAACGGGTTCCCCCATGATAGCCTCCGCAAAGGCGATAAGGGCGAAGGACCCGCTTGCGGAGGTGGTATTCATAGGTCCCTGCATAGCCAAAAAGAACGAGGTCGTGGCAAGATATCTGGGTGAGATATCCGCCGCAATGACGCTTGACGAGCTTGCCGCCATGTTTGCCGTAAAGAAGATAGATCCCGAAAGCTACGAGGGCGGCGAACAGCTGGCTACGCGCTACGGCAAGGGCTTTGCAAGAAGCGGAGGAGTTTCGGCAGCCGTAATGAAGGTGGTCGAGGAAAAGGGCTCGGAGCTCAAGCCCAAGGTGAAGGTATGCAACGGAGCCGCAGAGTGCAAGATAGCGCTTCAGATGCTAAAGCTCGGCAGGCTGAACGAGGACATTATAGAGGGTATGGCGTGCGAGGGAGGCTGTGTGAACGGACCTATGCGCCGTTACGACCTCATAGACAGCAAAAAGGTATTCGACAAGAATGTGAATGTCGACAATACCGAGATAATAAACACCTGCAAGGAAAACGGCTACGGAGAACTGAATATACACGTGCATAGGAGAAGATAAAGGGAGCGCCGAAAGGCGCTTCTCTGCGTGTCGATAAAATCGACACGCTTGAAAGAAATGCTTGCATTTCTTTCAGTTAGGCTAAGGAAGGAACCAGCCGTGTTTTCTGAATTTTGGTGAATAAATCACCAAAATTACAGAAAAGTTCCTGTCCTCGGAGGAAGTGAATTCCTCCTGCGGATTTTAGTCTGCGACGCTTTTTAATCGTGCAAATCATATAACTTTTCGCTTTTTATATTAAATTGTACTTTTTCGACAGACTGAAGGAGCGCCGAAAGGCGCTTCTTTTTTTGTCGATAAACACCTGCTGCATAAAATTTTTGGGGGCGGGCGAGCAACCGCTCTCTCAAAACATAAAAAATAATACTACCCCTCCCTTATATGAGGATTTGTAATATATATTATGACAAAATTGCATATATGACCGCCAAAATTAAAGGGGGTAAATTGTTGAAAGTTACAGAAATTTTCAAAACGCCCGCTTACGGCTTGCAAACGCGCTTTATATGCGGTATAATGGATTTATTATTTTTTAAGGAGGAAGAAACAATGAATGTATGGACAGTGCTTGCCTTTGTGCTCTATCTTGTCATGATGATAGCAATAGGCGTTGCATTTTCAAAGAAATCAAACAACATGAGTGATTATTTCCTCGGCGGAAGAGGAATGAACAGCTGGCTCACGGCTCTTTCGGCTCAGGCTTCGGATATGTCAAGCTGGCTTTTGATGGGTCTGCCGGGCGCAGTATATCTTTCGGGTCTCGGCGACGCGTGGATAGCTATAGGTCTTGGCGTGGGTACCTACCTCAACTGGCTTTTTGTGGCAAAGAGGCTCAGGAAGTATTCGACGGTGGCAAACGACTCCATCACAATACCCGAATTTTTCCAGAACAGATTTAACTCGCAGGGTTCTGCCCTCAAGGTAGCCTGCGCGGTTATAATATTTATATTTTTCCTGGTATACACGGCTTCGAGCTTCAACGCTGCCGCAAAGCTTCTCAACACCGTTTTCGGCGTAGACTACAGGATAGGTCTTTCGATAGGCGTTGTTGTAATAATGGTATATACCTTCCTCGGCGGTTACTTTGCCGTTGTATGGACAGACTTTATACAGGGTATGCTTATGTTCTTCGCGCTTCTCATAGTGCCCATAATAGCATATGCCATAATAAGCGCGGACTTCAGCTCCACAATACAGAACATACCGGGCAATCCCCACTATATGAATCTCTTTATAGGCGCGGACGGAAAGCCCTACAGCTGGCAGTACATAGTTTCAAACGCAGGCTGGGGCTTAGGCTACTTCGGTATGCCCCATATTCTTGTAAGATTTATGTCGATAAAGAGCTCGGATATGATAAGAAAGTCCAGAATAATAGCTACCGTTTGGGTTGCTGTAACGCTTGTGGCTTCCGTTTTCACGGCTGTTACGGGCTATGTTTATATGTCAGCTACGGGCATGGAATTATTCACGGACGCAGCAGGCTCCGAAACGATATTCATGCTCCTTGTTCAGAAGCTCACACCGGGCTTCATAGCAGGTATTCTCCTCTGCGCGATAGTTGCCGCAATAATGTCAACATCGGATTCGCAGATGCTCGTTACGGCTTCGGCAGTTTCAAACGATATATACAAGAGCGTTATAAACAAAAAGGCAAGCGACAAGCAGCTCCTTCTTTTGAGCCGTGCGGCAATAATAGCGGTAGCCGTTATAGCCTACTTCCTTGCTCTTAATCCCGACAACTCGGTAATGAGCCTTGTAAGCTACGCTTGGGCAGGTCTGGGCGCAGCCTTCGGTCCTGCGGTGCTCTTGAGCCTCTTCTGGAAGAGAATGACGATGTCCGGCGCTCTTGCGGGCATAATCTCCGGCGGTCTCGGCGTGCTTGTGTGGAACACCTTCCTCACTTCCACAAGCCCCATATTCGGCACAAGATTTATGATAGCAGATACTCAGCTCTATGAGCTCGTTCCCGCTTTCGTACTCTCATTCGTATGCATAGTGGTCGTATCTCTTGTAAGCCCCAAGCCCTCACAGAAAATACTTGACGACTTCGATAAGGTCAAGACTGTTGAGGTGTAATGAATAATAGTAATGAATAATAATTGATAAAAAGAAAAAAGCGGAGCCAAACGGCTTCGCTTTTCAGACTGTCGAAAAAGTCAAAATATATAAAATGTTACAAAC
>CANRNM010000089.1 GCA_947631975.1 uncultured Clostridia bacterium | reverse complement strand
GATGCCGTAAGGCATCGCTTTCCCGAAGGGAAAGTTCTGATACCCGAAGGGCGACTGAAGGGTCAAAAAGCATTTTACCGACACACAAAAAAGGCTGCCCTATGGACAGCCTTTTCATTATATTTTTTAGAATATAACAGTCCTATACTTTATGCCTTTACCGTTAAACTTATTACCGAGCTGAGTTACTGCGTTGCTCACATTTACAATGTCCGTATTCTTTACAAATGTAAGGCTCATTTCGGGTTTTTCATATCTTTTCATTTTAAAACACCTCCGATTTATTCAAGCTCAAGGCTGACTACCGCAATGCCCGCTTCTTCGGCAGTATCATCCTGCGCTTCTTTATAATCGTTTGCAGCCTCATACTGCGCCCTTGTGCAGGCTCTTATATATGCCGTTGCATTAGGTGAGTAAATATCACTAACTATGATACCGAATAAGTTATCATTTTCAATATTTTTAGGCGCTATGAATTTCCTCTTTAATGTATACTTTCCTGTAGTATCAACATTACCTAATTTGTAGAGGGTCTCACCGTTAACCTCGTCATCGAAAGCAGAACCGTTTGTACTTATGGATGCGCCATCTGAATTTTTCGGACTAGTTTGACCGGTTTTGCTCTTTATAAATCCATCATTTTTGGGGAAAGAAATGTCAACAAGTATATACTCATCGGTTTCGGGAGCTCCGTCAATGTTGCTGTTGACAGGCGTTACGGAAGCGCTGAAGCCCGTTGAAACAGAAAACTTATCTGCTACGGTTTCATTGTCTACTCTATCTGCATTTGCCTCATCAATATGAGATGATGCAAATATACCGCTTCCACCGGCTGTTTTGCCCTTTACATATGATACATCGGCATTTACAGTCTTGTCCTCAAAATCCCATCTGCCTGTACTGTGTACACCTGTATGTCTATTATTGTTGAATATATCGTACGGGTCGGCAATGACTCCCGTTTCCCCGGGTGTAACATTATATGTATTGCCGCCTATAGTAACAGATGTTACATCATCGCCGTATACTATACCTGCCTTACATACGCTTTCATCCACTACATCAAAGTGTCCCTCTATGTCGGGCATACCAAGGCAATAGAATGTACCCACAACTGCGCCCGATTTAACATTTGCAGTACCCGAGCCTACATTATGTATAGCATAGCCGTCCTCATTGCCGTATATGCGTCCGCCGTCTATTGTGAGAGTACCGCTGTTGTTTACAATGGCGTCTGTGATTATTTCTTTATCAGCCTTAACTTGCGTTACTTCTCCGCCTGAATTTATATTAAGAGTACCTTCATTGTCTATACCGTATAAAACAGTATTCTTTTGGTTGCTCTTATTCTTACCGTATACCGTACTTTGTAAATTGAGAGTTGCGCCGTTTTCTACCTTTATAATAGAATTTGTGGCAATATCAGAAGAAATTGGACTATAATATATAGGTCCGCCCTTGATTGTTACAGTACCATTTTTAACTGTTATACCGTCTGCGCTGTTGCTCTTATGAGTATTTGTATTTCTTACGGTTATACCAACGGAAGGAATTGTAACCTCAAGATTTCCGCCACTTGCGTTAATAACAAGGTCGGTATAGGGTAAATCATCAAAGTTAAAATTGTTTGTCGTTATAGTTCTTGCGTCATGAACAGTGATAGTACAAACTTCCGATTTTGTTTGGTGATCATTTGCACCGATAGCCAAAATTTGCGTTGTACCTTTCTTTTTAGCTGTTATCTCACATACATTTGGAGAACCCACAACCTGTTTAAGATCAACAACATCTGTCGGCTGGTTGTCGGCAAATCCCCATGTAACTTTATTATGTTCCGGATTATCACATATTATGGTTGCGGATATTTCTGCAACTGTGTTGTTGGTACTTATATTTATATTATTCGTAGAGAGCTTGATTTCATGATTATCGGTTGTGGGAAGAATAAAGTGCCATTCACCGCTGAAATATGAACCGATATATTTCTTGTCGCCTATCATTGTGTAAATATCATGGTCAGGATTTGCAACAAGATATTCTCCCATTTTGGCATTGACCGAAATATTGTTTGTGCCGTCCACTACAGTTCCGCCTGTTTCCGTAACTATATTGCCGGATCTGAATGTACCCGTGTTGTTGTACTGTCCTCTTGTCTGTCCTTCGATAAGACCGCCGGAAAGCTCAATAGTACCGCCGGAGTGATATACAGAATAATCACCACAGTCATGTATGATTCCGCCCGAAATAAAAGCATTGCCCATTATCTGAGAAAGACCGCCACCGCCTGTGAAATAGTTGTTCTTTATTTCACCGCCGGTCATGTATACAGTGCCTTTGTTTTCGATTCCGCCGCCGCCTCTTCCGTAGCTAACCATTGAGAGATTCTGAATAACAGCGCCGTCATTGACATTGAGCGTACCATTATTTTCTATACCGGCGAAAAATTTTCCACTGCTTCTATCGGCATTTTTTCCGTCAATGATAACATTTTCAAGTGTAAGCTCCGCACCTTCATCTACCTGTATAAAGTAGCTGCAGGTTTTTGTTCCGTCATACACAATAGCGGATGTTTCGTCCGTACCCGTTATCTTTACACGACCCGACTTTATTGTGATGGCAGGAATACCGCCCGTAAGCGCCGAGATAGACTCCGAATTTGCCTTGACCTCGCCCGATGGAACAGTGATCTCAACATCACCGCTTATTTCCAGACTCGAATAGGTCTTATCCGCAGCAAGCGTTGTGTCTTCTGTAATATCCGCAGCCCACACTGCCGCCGACATAACGAGCGTCAGCGCCGCCGTCAATAAAGACAGCCTTAAAAATTTCCTCATTTTGATTACCTCCTTGAATAAAAAATAATTGATCCTCTTTGAACGATAAAAAACAAAAACAGCGTTCAATACTTATAGCTGACTCCATTATAACACACGACGCAGACAACGCGCAATACCCCCCCCAAATTTTACAAAATGTTCATATTGTTAGTTTGGCTGTGAGTTATACCAAGTATTGCAGACTTTAAGAAACGGCTCCCCTCTTACCGCAAAACATTACTATTATATTAAAACCGCGCCGCTCCTATTGACAATATTTAAAACAAATATTACAATAATTATAGGACTTTTTTGATAATAAGGAGAGTTTTTTATGCAAAAAAAACGCGCTGAAAAAAGAAATATGGCAATCCCCGTTGTGCTTTGCTGTCTTATTGTGTTATCTTTAATAATAACATTTTTTATGCTGCCGTTTTTTAACATAAAAGAAATAAGAGTTGTCGGAAACGAGGAACTGACGCAGGACGAGATAAAGGGCTACTTAAGCTTTAAGGAAGACGACAACATTTTTCTGATAAACAAGGCGGGAAGCAAAGAAAAGGTGCTCAACAACCACTTTGTGGAGAGTGTGAATATAAACAGGATAATACCGCACACCGTGGAGGTAACCGTCAAGGAATACAAGCTCCGCGGTTATGTGCCGTACTCGGGAAGCTATCTTTTCATAGACGGCGAAGGCAGAGTGCTGGATGTGCAGAAGGATATAACAAAGCCCCTGCCCGTTGTGGAGGGACTTAAGTTCAACAATGTAACGGTGGGCGATATATTGAAGGTCGACAATCCGTCGGCATTTGAAACTATGGTGCATCTTTCGAAGCTTTTTGAAAAATACGAGCTTTTAAACGATGTGATAAGAGTGGACCTCTCGGATGTTACGGACATTCACCTGTATACCGGCAATGTGGATATAAAGTTCGGAAGCTTCGACGACGCCAACAGAAAGCTGCTAATGCTTATTGAGGTGCTTAAGACATTCGATACAAGCGTGCCGGGCACTATAAATCTGACGGCGGATAAGGCGACTTATAGATATATGCTATAAAGCATTTCTTTTACTTTTAAAAAAGTTAATAAAATCATCCTTCTTTTTGCGCACAAAAAGAAGCAAAAAGCGTGGGGCGTTCCGAGTCGCCCCACACCCCTAACGGCTTTTGTGCCCATAGGTTAGTGGAATTAATACCGCACAAAAGAATCGTTACAGTGCGAGCTTTTTGCTCCCTGCCCCTGCGGGACAGACTAGCAGCTCGCACGGGCAGACATTTGATATAATGTAGGGGCGTGCATTGCACGCCCGCAACTTGACGGTCAGGTCGGGGCTGTCCCTAAAGTGAACAATAAGCAGTCTTTAGCAATGGCAGATAAGTTATATGTAAAGAAAAAAATACATATAAACAGAAACTGTCCCCAAATATTTAACCTCTTCCTTTAGCTTAATAGTATAAAAATATTAAAAAAATGTTAAATTTTTATGTAAATCTTACAAAGTTTTGAAATATATTATTTTCCTCTTGCATTGGAGGGACAAAAGGGGTAAAATATAATAAAATAGTGTAATTGTAGGTTTTTTAAATCGGCATACGAAAGAAAAAGATTTATATAGATATCTACAGGAGGTAAATTATGATCGAAATAGTCAATGAGATGAACGATGTTGCCAAGATCGTAGTGCTCGGCGTCGGCGGCGGCGGATGCAACGCCGTGAACAGAATGCTCGTTCAGCATCCTGCGGCAATAGACTTTATAGCCGTAAATACCGACTCTACGGCGCTTGAAAATTCGGCTGCAAAGAAGAAAATAAAGATAGGCTCCAAACTCACAAAGGGCTTAGGCGCAGGCGGCAGACCCGAAATAGGCGAGGCTGCGGCAGAGGAAACTGCTTCGGAGATATCACAGGCGCTCGAGGGCGTAAACATGGTATTCATAACGGCAGGCATGGGCGGCGGCACAGGCACGGGCGGCGCTCCCGTTGTTGCAAGAATAGCCAGAGAAATGGGCATACTCACAGTGGGCGTTGTTACAAAGCCCTTCAAGTTTGAGGGTCCCAAGAGGATGAAATATGCTATGCAGGGTATAGAGAATTTGAGCCAGTATGTGGACACACTGCTCGTTATACCCAATCAGAAGCTTATAGAAACAGCAGAAAATACAGACAAGACAATAACTATGCGCGGCGCTTTCGCAATGTCCGACAGCGTTCTGGGACAGGGCGTAACGGGTATATCCGACCTCATCACAAAGCCCGGCGAGATCAATGTGGACTTTGCCGACGTATGCACGGTAATAGCAAATCAGGGTCTTGCTCACTTCGGCATAGGCGAGTCCGACGACATCCAGGAGGCGGCAAGAATGGCTATCACATCGCCGCTGCTTGAGACCGCTATCGACGGCGCAAAGAGCGTTATAGTGAACTTCACGAGCGGTCCCGACCTCAACCTTCTTGAGGCAAACGCAGCCGCAGAGCTTATCTCCGGCACTCTCGACCCCGAGGCTGAATTTATATTCGGTACCGTTATAGACGAGACAATGGGCGACAAGGTGAAGGTAACAGTCATTGCAACGGGTCTTAAGTCGGCAGACGGTCCCACTCCCGCTCCCAAGAAGCAGGAAACGGCAGTTCCCGCAGGCAGCGGCGCAGGCTCCTTCAGAAAATCGAGCACGAGCTATAAGCCCGCTCCCGCAGCTCCCACGGAGGACAGCGGAGAGGCTGACACAACAAGCGACATAATCATTCCTACATTCTTAAGAAAAAGATAAAACGATTTATACATAAAGGCTTTTGCATATGCAAAAGCCTTTAAAATGCCAAAAACGGGAGACCAAAAGTCTCCTCTACATTGAAGGTAGTACCATAAGGCTCCCTCCGGGAGGGAGCTGGCGCCCAAAGGGCGACTGAGGGAGAATGCGTTATGAACATTTTTTCACTCCCTCCGTCAGGCTGTCGCCTGACACCTCCCTCAAAGATGGAGGCTTCTTTTGACCGCAAGGCAATTGAAGGATCAAGAAACATGCAAACAGTCAAAAAAAGGAGGAAACTTCACCATGCACAGAACTCGGCTTGCGGACAGGCGCCTGCCCGTTTACTCAAAAGGCGAGGAAATTTTCAATATGTCAAGCCACACGCTGGGCGCGGCTCTTGCGCTTGCGGGCATGATACTCTGCATAATACGCGCGGCGCTCGGATACAACATAGCGGGCATAATAGCCTCCTGTCTTTACGGCGTGAGCATGATTTGCCTCTACACCATGTCGAGCATATACCACGGCTTGGGCAAGGGCACCGCAAAAAAGGTCTTTCAGATAATAGACCACTGCACCATTTATTTCATGATAGCGGGGTCGTATATGCCCGTGGTGTTCTGCGTCATAATGCCCCAAAGCCTCACGGTCGGCTGGGTGATATTCGGCATAGAATGGGGTCTTGCCTGTCTTGCGTGCGCGCTCACAGCCATAGACCTAGAAAGCACAAAGGTGCTCTCCATGTTCTGCTATCTGGGCATGGGCTGGACCATAATAATATTTTACAAATACCTCAAAGCCATAGCGCCCATGGGCATATTCCTTTTTTTGCTCGGCGGCGTGCTCTACACCGTGGGCGCCGTGATTTACGGCATGAAAAGGAAATTTGCGCACAACATATTTCATGTGTTCGTGGTGCTGGGAAGCATAGCCCATTTTTTTGCAATTATATTTTATGTGCTTTAAGCCGTATAAAAAAACAAAAGCAACAAAAAATACTACTGACAAAACACAGCATAAGCTGCTTGAAGGAGGTAGTATTTTTTTATGCTCAAAAAAATTATTTCGGCTGCGCTGATACTCACGCTTGCCGCGCCGTGCACCGTCTGCGCACAGCCGCCCGAAACGGACGCGCGCTCCTATATACTCATGGAGGCGTCCACGGGGAAAATATTGTCCGAAAACAACAGCGAGGAGGCGCTGCCCCCTGCAAGCGTTACCAAAATAATGACTCTGCTTATAATATACGACTCCGTGCACTCGGGAAAAATAAAGTGGACGGACAGCGTGAGCGTATCGGAGCACGCCGCGTCCATGGGCGGGTCGCAGATATTTCTGGAGCCCAATGAAAAGCAGAGCGTAGAAACGCTCACAAAGTCAATAGCCATAGCCTCCGCAAACGACGCGGCAGTGGCGATGGCTGAATATATAGCGGGGAGCGAGGAGAGCTTCGTAAAGCTTATGAACGACAAGGCGGCGGAGCTTGGAATGAAGAACACGACATTTGTAAACGCCTGCGGACTTGACGCCGAGGGACACAAAATGAGCGCCAAGGACATTGCCATAATGAGCAGGGAGCTCATAACAAAGTACCCCGAAATCAAAAAATACACCACAACATGGCAGGACACCATAACGCACTCCACCGCAAAGGGCGAGAGCGAGTTCGGACTGACGAACACAAACAAGCTCATAAAGTGGTATAACGACGCAACGGGGCTTAAAACAGGCTCCACGGGCAAGGCAAAATACTGCCTTTCGGGCACGGCAATGCGCGACGGCATGGAGCTTATAGCGGTGGTTATGGCTGCGCCCGATCCCAAGTCGAGATTTCAGAGCGTGATGAAGCTTCTGGACTACGGCTTTGCTAATTATAGGCTTGAAAAGGGCAAGACGGCAGGCGAAGCCGTTGGAAATGTGAGCGTGAATAAGGGAATGTCGGACAGCGTTTGCGCTGTCGCCGAAAAGGAGATAAGCATTGTGCTGCCGAAGGATAATAAGTCAAAATTGGAATGTAAGGCGGAGCTTTCGCAGGGTGTGAACGCGCCCGTCAAAAAAGGCGATAAGCTGGGCGAGATAGTTTATTATTCGGACGGCAAAAAAATAGCCTCGTGCAGCGCCGTGGCAAAGGAGGATATCCAAAAAGCCGATTTTAAAAGAAATGTGATGAGATTGATGAGGATGTGGATGTAGGGAGCGTCCTGAAAAATGGCAGGGCGATGTTCTCCCGCCCTGCCGGAATGTTTTAAGCAGTATACCCTCGCCCGTCTTATCAATTTCCCCGCTCACTATCAGCATTTTCGGCTTCGCCGAAAACCGCACTGCGTGCGACCAAGTGTATTTTGTAAACAAAATACAATGATAAATCTTTCGGTGCAATCCTTCGGTCTCCCGCGGGCGAACACACAGTTCGCCCCTACATTGAAAGGTAGTGCAGAATATAGCATTTGGGGACAGTCCCGGCTACGCAGGACAGTCCCCGTTTTTCCACAACTATATCGGATGTCTGCCCGTGCGAGCCGCTTGTCTGAGCCGAAGGCTCAGGAAGCGAAAAGCTCGCACTGTAATGACTCTTTTGTGCGGTATTAATTCCACATACATAACGGGCACAAAAGTCGTTAGGGGTGTGGGGCGAATCGGAACGCCCCACGCTTTTTGCTTCTTTTTGTGCGCAAAAAGAAGATTAAAAATTTATTTAAAAAATAAAAAGGAAAAAATTGTTCGCTTTTTTAAAGCAAAAAAGAAAAACCATTTAGGGTTTTAAAAGGGGATATATCCATATCCCTTAATATACCCCCTCGCACCCGCTAAGGGTGCGCAAAAGCATCTCCCCCAGCTCCTCAAGCACCCTATCGCAGTTAGCCTCCGTTATATTCTGCGTAACGCCGCCCAGCTCTATATTGACAGTGCTTGAACGGCTGTTGTTTTCTATGCTGTCGCCGCCGTTTATGAGGCTTTCGGCATAATCGTAAATTTCTTTAAAATCTTTATTGTTGTGGATAAAATTATTTTTTTCAGCTGTAAAATAATTATTATCCTCAAAGTTTTCCGAGTTATCCCCCAAAAAGTTCTTTAAATCGCTGTAAAAGCCGTTTTGGACAACATCGTTTCTGTGGATAACTTTATCGTCCATAAAATTTATATTGCCGTAAATTTTTTCCTGCACGGACGCGAACACATCATTAATATGACCGATGTCATTCGGCATAATTTTATTTATATCCCTTTCAAGAGCCTCGGCATTTTCCGCAATATCGGGAATATACGGACTTATGAGCTCCTCGGGCACATAAGCCCCCGCCGGCTTGTCCGAAACACCGTCCGTCGGCACGCTCATAAGCTCCTCGATGTCAAAATCGGGCATGGCGTACATATCGTTAAGGCTCTGTATAAGCTTCAGTAAATTTTCCATAGCCTCGCCTCCTTAAGGCAAAACTATCACAAGCCCCGTGTTTATGCGGTCGGGGTCTGCGATGAGCGTTTTGTTTGCCTCGTAAATTTCGCGCCAACGGCTGCCGTCGCCGTAAATGCTTTTGGCTATTTTCCACAGGCTGTCGCCTCGTTTTACGGTGTAGGCGCTTCCGGAGGAGGCGGTATTTTCGGCTGCTTCGCCCGTTTCCCTGCCCTCCGTGGTGTAAAATTTGGCGCCGTAGGGTCTGTATTCTCTTAGACTTATGTCCACTGCCAGATCAAAGCCCTCCTCCGCGCTCTCCACGAAGCTAAGCTCCTCTATGACAGCATAAATGCCCGTGTAATTAAAGACCTTCACGCCCTTCGTGCGCGTTATGACGAAGGGTATTATTTCGTTTTCCTCCTTAAGGCGCTCTATTTCCGCTCTGTAGTAGTCGCTTCCCATGTAACCGCCGTCATAGCGGGCGAAGGGATAGTCGCTGTTGGGCAGAAGCGCCCTGAAGGCTATTGTTCTGAGCCTCGGGGACTTAAGCATATTTATTTCCCTGCCCTCCGCAAGGTTCAGAGTTTTGTTCGAGCTTCCTGTGCCTATCGTTACCTTTGAGGGCGCAACGGGCAGTTTAAGCTCGCCTAAATAAAAATCATACATATTTTTTACCTCCCGTAATTTTTTTTACAGGTAAAAAATAGCATAAAAAAAGCGCCAAAGTGCGACATTTATTTTTGAAAATAAAAAAAGCCGAAGCCGGCATTTATTTTTGAAATGATAAAAGCCTCCGAAAAAACGGAGGCTTCATATCATTTTGAATTTATAGTAAAAAAGAAGGTAATTAATAATTACTTATAGTCTACTCCGCAGGGATTTCCGCCCTTCCAGTCGTGATGCTGTGAGAGCTTGAAGGTTGCGTCGCTCTTTAAGAAGAATGTGTAGGG
>CANRNM010000088.1 GCA_947631975.1 uncultured Clostridia bacterium | reverse complement strand
CATTGACTTTCAGCGTATCTGAAAGCGCTGCAGGTCCTACCTTAGTCTAACTGAAAGAAATGCAAGCATTTCTTTCAAGCGTGTCGATTTTATCGACACGCAGAGAGAGGACGGCTTTCACCGTCCTCTCATTTATTTTTTATCTATGCATATAACCCTTTGAGACAACTCTTAGTTAGCTGCAAGCTTCTTGTAGCCGTCAAGTCTTCTCTTAGCGTCCTCTGCGCACTTGTCGAATAATTCATCGGCAACCTCGGGGAATGCCTTAACAAGTGAAGTATATCTAACCTCGCCCTTAAGGAATTCCTTAAAGTCAGCAGTAGGCTCCTTGGAGTCTAATGTGAATACTTCGCCAACGGGATTATATCTGTAAAGCTGCCAATATCCACAGTCAACAGCCTTCTTAGCCTCTGTGTGGAAGTTAGTTCTTAAGCCGTGGTTGATACACGGAGCGTAAGCTATGATGAGTGAAGGTCCATGGTAAGCTTCTGCTTCCTTGAGAGCCTTTATGAGCTGGTTCTTGTCAGCGCCCATACATACCTGAGCAACATATACATAGCCATAGCTCTTAGCTATCATGCCTAAGTCCTTCTTGCGAACTCTCTTGCCTGCTGCTGCGAACTTAGCTATAGCAGCTGTAGGAGTAGCCTTTGAAGCCTGACCGCCTGTGTTGGAGTAAACCTCTGTATCGAATACGAATACGTTTACATCTTCGCCCGATGCAAGAACGTGGTCAACGCCGCCGAAGCCGATATCATAAGCCCAGCCGTCGCCGCCGAATATCCACTGGCTCTTCTTAACGAGCATATCCTTGTGAGCAAGAACATACTTGCAGTTGTCGCAGTCGGCGCCTGCCTTCTCGATAGCTGCAACAAGAGCAGCCGAAGTAGCCTTTGACTCCTCGCCGTCGTTCATGGTGTCAAGCCAAGCCTTTGCAGCAGCGCTTACTTCTGCTCTGTCTGCCTCTGCGATAGCCTTTACCTTCTCGGCAAGAAGCTCTCTCTGCTGCTTAACGCCTGTGTACATACCGTAACCAAACTCGGCGTTGTCCTCAAATAATGAGTTGCACCAAGCGGGACCCTGTCCTTTGTCATTGGTAGTATAAGGAGTTGAAGGAGCCGAGCCGCCCCAGATTGATGAACAGCCTGTTGCGTTTGCAATATACATTCTGTCGCCGAATAACTGAGTTATAAGTCTTGCATAAGCTGTCTCTGCACAGCCGCCGCATGAGCCTGAGAATTCAAGTAAGGGCTGCTCGAACTGTGAACCCTTAACAGAATACTTGTCCTCGGGATTTTCCTTGTTGGGAAGTGCGATAGTGTAGTCCCAAGCTTCAACCTGATCTCTTGCATCGTCGATGGGAACCATCTTAAGAGGATCACTCTTGCCTGCTAACGGACAGGATGCTATACAGTTGCCGCAGCCTGTACAGTCAAGGATACTAACCTGCATTACATACTTGTATCCCGATTCCTTACCCTTGCCGTCAACTGCCTTAACGGATGCGGGAGCGTTCTTTGCCTCGTCTTCTGTAAGAAGGAAAGGTCTTATACAAGCGTGAGGACAAACGAATGCACACTGGTTACACTGTATACATGAGGTAGGATCCCATGTAGGAACTGTGATAGCGATACCTCTCTTCTCGTAAGCAGCCGTACCGTGCTCGAATGTACCGTCCTCGATGCCCTTGAATGCGGATACGGGGAGAGTGTCGCCCTTCTGAGCATTCATTACATCTACTATGTCTGTTATGAACTTAGGTCTGTCGCTTGCAGCAGCAGCCTCGTCCTTAGCGTCAGCCCAGCTTGCGGGTATCTCTACCTTGTGGAAGCCCTCTGCGCCTGCGTCAACGGCTGCATAGTTCATGTTGACGATCTTCTCGCCCTTCTTGCCGTATGACTTAACGATGAATTCCTTCATGTACTTGATAGCGTCATCCTTGGGAATGATCTCTGTGATCATGAAGAATGCAGACTGAAGTACCATGTTGAACTTGCTGCCAAGACCGATCTCGTTACCGATCTTAACTGCGTTTATTGTATAGAAATTGATGTGCTTTTCAGCCAGATCTCTCTTAACATTTGCGGGAAGGTGAGTGTCAAGCTCCTCGTCAGACCAAATGGTGTTGAGAAGGAAGCTTCCGCCGTCCTTTAAGTTGGATGTCATATCATACTTGTCAAGATATGACTGCTGATGACAAGCAACAAAGTCAGCCGTATCAATAAGATATGGCGAGCGGATAGGCTTCTTACCGAATCTTAAGTGAGAATTTGTGATACCGCCCGACTTCTTTGAGTCATAAGCAAAGTAAGCCTGAGCATACATATCCGTATGGTCGCCTATTATCTTTATGGAGTTCTTGTTTGCGCCAACGGTACCGTCGGAACCAAGACCCCAGAATAAGCAGTTTGATGTTCCCTCGGGAGTAACATCCACAACGGGACCTCTCTTTAATGAAAGGTTAGTAACATCATCCTCGATAGCGAGTGTAAACGGATTCTTGGGAGCCGCTGCCGAAAGATTGTCATATACTGCAATGATGTCGGCGGGAGTAGTATCCTTTGAACCAAGACCGAATCTGCCTGCTACTATAACTGGCTTTCTGTCGCTGTTGAAGAATGCTGTACATACATCCTGATATAAAGGCTCAGCCAATGAGCCGGGCTCCTTAGTTCTGTCGAGAACAGCTATCTTCTTAACCGTTGCTGGGATAGCCTCCAATAACTTCTCGGGAACGAAGGGTCTGTATAAGTGAACGTTTACAAGACCAACCTTCTCGCCCTTAGCTGCAAGATAGTCGATAGTACCCGTGATAGTATCGCATATAGAACCCATAGCGATTATGACCTTCTCGGCATCGGGAGCGCCGTAGTAGTTGAATAACTTGTAATCTCTGCCTGTGAGCTTGCTTATCTCAGCCATGTATTCCTCAACGATGGCGGGAGCTGCATCATAGTAGGGATTGCAAGCTTCTCTTGCCTGGAAGAATATATCGGGATTCTGAGCCGTACCTCTTGTGCAGGGATGCTCGGGATTGAGAGCGTGCTCCTTGAATTCCTTGACCTTGTCCATATCAACGAGCTTTGCAAGGTCGTCGTAGTCAAGCACTTCTATCTTCTGAATTTCGTGAGAAGTTCTGAAGCCGTCGAAGAAGTGAAGGAAGGGTATCTTGGACTTGATAGTTGAAAGATGAGCAACTGCGCCTAAGTCCATGACCTCCTGTACGGATGAAGAAGCAAGCATTGCGAAGCCTGTCTGACGGCATGCCATTACATCCGAGTGGTCGCCGAAGATGTTAAGAGCGTGGCTTGCCACACAACGAGCGCTGACATGAAGCACGCACGGAAGAAGCTCGCCGGCAATCTTGTACATATTCGGTATCATGAGCAGTAAGCCCTGAGATGCAGTGTATGTAGTAGTTAAAGCGCCTGCTGCCAATGAACCGTGAACGGTACCTGCAGCGCCCGCCTCGGACTGCATTTCAACAACCTTTACTGTCTGACCGAAAATGTTCTTCTTGCCTCTGGCTGCCCATTCGTCTACATATTCAGCCATAGGAGAGGATGGTGTGATAGGATAAATACCCGCTACCTCGGTAAACGCATAGGATACCGTTGCGGCAGCCTGATTACCATCCATAGTTTGCATAACCTTTGCCATTTTTAAAATCCTCCTTATTTAAGAATTGCGGGGTGGTTAGCCCCTTTTTGATGTAGGACAACAACGCTTTACAGTACAAAGGTTTGTCCATATTGTAATTAAATATAATGCAGGTCGCAAAATATTCTACCAATATTATAACAAGTTTTAGTCAAATAGTAAACCTTAAAATTGAAAAAATTTATAAATTTTTAATGAAAATAAGATTATATTTATATATATGCCATAATTAAATTGACTAAATCGCAAAAGTAGTTTAAAATAAAATATGGCATAAGCCATAAATTTATAATTAAAATATACAAAATAAAGCATAATATATTACAGAGAGGTGCTATATGAAAAAATATTACACATCGTCAAGCCCCGTTACGGACAGACTGACAGAATGTTTCATATCGGGCTTTGAAAATGCCTACAGAGAGCTTAAGGGCGCGGGCAAAGGCATGATAATGGAATATATCTCGCAGATGTTCAAGAAGTGGTATTATTCCGCGCTTATTGAGGACACGGTGCTCACTCCCGCCTGCGTAAGCGAATACTGCGGCGGAGGCGAAAACATATATCCCGTGCTTAAAACGGGCTCTTCACAACGTCTTGCAAAGCTTGAGACCGAGAACATAGTCTACAGCATAGACGACCACCCCATATGCAGCGATATAAGGCTCTTGGTGAAGGCCTTTAAGGGCGGTATGCTCCTTGACGACGACCTCTATATGTCATCCGAGGATATAAAGAAGCTCAAGGACCTATCAATGAGCGACAAGAGCTATATCCTCTATCTTGTTATGCTTGCCACCGATATGGGCTTTATAGAAAAAATGCCGTCTGTGGGAGTAAATATGTTCTGCGCTTCGGAGGAAGCCGACGAGCTTGACGAAATATATGACGACGACCTTCTCTATATGCTTTTTATAAAGGCCGCAGACATTGCTTCAAGCTTTTTAAGCGACGATTTTCTGGGCGAGGATTTCTATGTGTCGCATGAAAACATTGTGGAATGGCTTGAAAATCCCGAGCCCGTGGACAAGATATTTGAAAAGGCTTACGGCGACATAGCGCTTGAGCTTGCGGACTCCTTCGCCATGGAGGATATGAGCGATGTGGAAAAGGAAATAACGGCTAAGGCGTATGCAAGGGGCGTATTTTTTGACAAGTGGTTCCTTACGCCCTTCTGCTATTATTTTAGATTTATAGATATGACTTATATGTACGAGTTTTCATTCAGGGACGAGATGACATATTTCTACAATGCCTGCGCTATAAACAAGGAATTTAACGACGAATCCATAATAGATTCGGCAGTATATTCTCCCTGCACTCTCTACAAGCTTTCAAGGCTTGGAGCGGAGTTTTTTGAAACCGAATACAACGAATCCGTACCCTATATCTTCAAAAATATGGACAAGGAGGAAATACTCAAGGCGGTAATAGAGAAGGACATTGACGCCGTAAACAAAATAATAAATCTCTATGAGCCCGACTATGATGTTTTCAGCCTTGTTTTCAGCAGAAACGGCGGAGACGGCGGAAGCGAAGGCTTCATTATAGAAGCAAAGCCCGACACCATGCTTTCCGATTTGAGCAATTATGTTATAGCGGCGATATATACCCCCACGAATATGTGCAAGAGCTACAGCTTTTATAAACTCCCCGAAAGTCCGTTCACGCGCTATCTTCCCGGCTTTATGGAGGAAAAGGGTCCCAAGGCCGACGAGCACAGCCTGTCCGAATTTCTGGAGGAAGGCGAGGAGGGCTATTTCGAGCTTGTCATGGCGGATATAGACGGCAGGGATATAGTGTATAATTATACGGTGAGGCTTGAAAAAATTGTCAGAAACGAGAAGGGCAGACTTTATCCCTTTATAATTGAATAAAATATAATAAAAACAGTAATAATTTAAAATTCCCGGGCATATATATCTTAAAGGAGGTAATTATATGTTCAGGAATTTTTTTGTTTTTTTAATAGTATTAATACTTTCGGGCTGTTCATTTCAGAACAAAAGCGCCCAAAGCGCAGACATGGGCATAGTGGGCGAAAACGAGCCCGTTACAAGGGCGGAGGCTGCCAGAATGGTATCTCTTGACAAATACAGCCTTGACGACATAAATAAAATGGAAAGGACCATAACATTTGAGGATACGGATATAACCAAATGGTATGACAAGTACATAAATTCAGCTTTTACCGCGGGGCTTATAGCGGGAGTTGACAGCTCGCATTTTGCGCCCGAGGAATATCTTTCATTAAGACAGGCGCAGTTCCTTCTGGACAAGCTCAGCTCCGACGGCAGCGTAAGGCTAAGATATGCTCAAGAGGACAAGGACAAGCCCATACCCTACAGTATATGGGTTACCGCCTTTGAAAAATGTATGGATACTTCAATGCTCACCACGGGCAATTACAAGATATATGCCGACAGCTCCCAGTGCAGGGCTCTGGGCGATAATTACTATATAACGGAGCTGGGAGTTACGGAGTATGAGGGCGATGAAAAAATAGACAGCACATGCGAGATAAATGCCATCGTGAGCAAGGATGCCATAGCCGCCCTGAAAAGCGTGAACAAAATAAAGGAATATACCGACCTTGAGGTGGTGGAGTGCGGCAGCGGATATGTAAAGGTCAAGGTGCCTTCGGGAGTTCGCCGTTTCAGACTGGAGGGCGCGGAGCTAAGCGCGGGAGACAAAATAAATATAGAGGTGGACGAAAGCGGATACCGTGCCGAGAAAAGCGCGCAGCAGTGAGAATATAAAAGCATTAATGCGTATTTACATATAAATAGACCCCGAAAGCCATATATGCGGGCTTTTGGGGCTTTTTTGCTTTTGCGTCAAATAAATCGTTGCAATCGCAATATAAATATTGTAAAATATGCTTATGGTAAACTTAAGCTAAAGGAAAAAGATCATGAACTACAAAATTGTAATGGAATATGAGGGCACTCATTATAAGGGCTGGCAAAGACAGCTCTCCACTCAAAACACCATACAGGGCGTTCTTGAAAACGCAATATTTGAGGCGACGGGCGAAACGGTAGAGGTGAACGGCTCGGGCAGGACGGACGCGGGAGTTCACGCTTTGGGACAGACTGCCAATTTCAGGCTCAAAAATAACTATGATGAGCTTATGGATATTATAAACGCCAAGCTTCCCGCCGACATAAGGATAATAAGCTGCAAGCCCGCTTCGGAGAGATTTCATGCCAGACTTAATGTCAAGTCAAAGACTTATTGCTACAAAATAGACACATCGCCCAAAATGAATGTTTTTACAAGACGCACAATAAATCATTTCTGCTGTGATTTGGATATCGAAAAAATGCGTCTTGCAGCCGAAAGGCTTACGGGCTTCCACGATTTCCGCGCCTTCTGCGCAAATAAAAGAATGAAGAAGTCCACGGAAAGAAATCTGTATTCAATAGATATCGTTCAAAACGGCAGCGAGATTTCATTTATATACAGAGGAAACGGCTTTTTGTACAATATGGTAAGGATACTCACGGGCACCATAATAGAAGTGGGCATGGGAAAAACGGAGCCCGAGGACATGGACGATATACTCGCTTCTCTCGACAGGAGCAGGGCAGGGATGACAATGCCCGCAAGAGGTCTTACGCTCGTCAGCGTGGAATACTGACAAATATATACAATATGCTGTTGAAAAATGAAAAGTTTTGTGATAAGCTAAAAATATAAATATTTTACTTCAGAGGTGAATAAAATGAAAAAAATAAAGGTAATGAGTATATTCGGCACTCGTCCCGAGGCAACCAAAATGGCGCCTCTTATAAAGGCTATGGATAAGTGCGATGAAATAGAACAGATAGTCTGCGTTACGGCGCAGCACAGGGAAATGCTCGACCAGGTGCTTGAAATTTTCGATCTGCACCCCGACTACGATTTGGATATAATGACGCAGCGCCAGAGCCTCACGAGCATAACCACAAAGGCACTCACGGGGCTTGAAGAGGTCATGGCGGAGGCAAAGCCAGATCTTGTGCTCGTTCACGGAGATACCACCACCACATTTGCGGGCTCTCTTGCCGCATTTTACAGCGGTATAAAGCTCGGTCATGTCGAAGCGGGTCTTAGGACATACGACAAAACACAGCCCTTCCCCGAGGAGATGAACAGAGTGCTCACGGGGCATATTGCAGACCTGCACTTTGCGCCCACTCCTCTTGCAAAGGAGCATCTTATAAAAGAAAATATAAGCCCCGAGGGCATATTCATAACGGGCAATACTGCCGTTGACTGTCTTAAAACTACCATTACCGACGGCTTTGTATTTGAGCTTGACGAGCTTAACAATATAGATTACAAAAACAAGAGAGTCATAACCATGACAGCTCATAGGCGCGAAAATCTGGGCGAGCCTCTTGAAAACATATGCAGGGCAGTCTTAAGACTCACGGAGGACTATGAAGACATAGAAGTTGTATATGCCGTTCATTTCAATCCCGCCGTAAGAGAGGTCGCAAACCGCATACTCGGCGGACACGACAGGATACACCTTGTAGACCCTCTGGATATAAGGAATATGCATAATCTCATGAATTTAAGCTATCTTGTCATGACGGACAGCGGCGGCTTGCAGGAGGAGGTCCCCTCTATGGGCAAGCCCGTGCTTGTGTTAAGAAATGTTACCGAAAGACCCGAGGGCATTGACGCAGGCACGCTCAAGCTTGCGGGAGTGCATGAGGATGAAATATATGCCCGGGCAAAGGAGCTTTTGGACAACAAGGAAAGCTATGACAAAATGGTAGCAGCCAAAAATCCCTTCGGCGACGGCTATGCCGCAGAAAGGATAGTGGAGGCTATACGCTATCACTTCGGCTTCAGAAGCGACAGACCCGAGGACTATTAAAAATTATAAGGCTTGCTGAAATTTCGGCGAGCCTTTTTAAAGAGGTATATTCATGAATAATATCAATTTCGGTATTCTCACATTTGTGCTCATATTCTATATATATTCCTTCTTCGGCTGGTGCTTTGAGAGCGCCTATGTTTCGTTGAAAAGCGGGAAGGCAGTCAACAGAGGCTTTATGAAGGGACCCTTCCTGCCCATATACGGCTTCGGCGGAGTTGCGATATTGTTTTCCACCACGCCCTTTATGTCAGACCCCGTGCTTGTGTATATAGCCTCCGTTTTTACGGCAACGCTTCTGGAGCTTGTTACGGGCATAGTTATGGAGGCGTTTTTCAAGGTGCGCTATTGGGACTACAGCAATAATTTTTTGAACTACAGAGGCTATATCTGCCTTAAATCGAGCATAGCGTGGGGCTTTATGGGCGTGCTCGTGGCGTATGTTATAAACGAGCCCTTCGCAGAAGCCATAGAAAGCCTGCCCATATCCTTTATTTTGTCCGTTACGGCGCTTATTTCGTTTGTATTCGTTTACGACTTCGCGCAGTCCTTCAGAACGGCTTTCGGCTTGAGAACGGTCGTTATAGAGAGCGAAAAGCTCATGTCGGAGCTTAAGGAGATAAGAAACGGATTTGAAGAAGCCATAGAGAGGGAAAGAACAAAGGCGGAGGAGAGAAGGCAGGCGCTTGCCTCCGAGTTCAGAGAAAAGCTCGACAGGGCTTTCACCTATACCGAGGCGGACGAATATATAATGTCCAAGCTAGAGGAGCTTAAGAGCCTAAGCATAGAAGATAAGCTTGCGCATTGGCGCAGCAGAAATGCCGAGCTTAAAAACGCCATAATGTCCCTCGACAGCAAAAAGCTTTCTCTCATAAAAAGAAATCCCTCCGCCCGCTCACATACCGGCATATTGAACGAGATAAGGGAATATAGAAAAAGAAATGAAAAATAGATATTAAACAATGTAGGGAACTCTCAGCACTTTCGGCGTTGCCGAAAGCCACATACCCTCCTTGGCTCCCCCAATGGGGGGAGCCGGCAGACGTTAGCCTGCCTGAGGGGGCTGTGTCCAAGTGTATTTTGCAAGCAAAATACAATGATAAATCTTTCGGTGCAATCCTTCGGTCACCCGCTTAATTCACACTCTATGTAGGGGCGTGCCTTGGTTGCATGGGCGAGCAGTTTTGCGAAGCAAAACGACCAGTCATTTGCTCGCCCGTTTACTGAACCATTTGTAAAGACTATAAATTTTGCTACTCCCTTGCCTGTAGGGGCGACTTGTAGTCGCCCGTTTCCCCACAAAAAAACACCCTCCCGTTTGGGAGGGCATTTATTTTCGTTCTTACTTATCGCTTTCTAACATAGCAGACATTTGAGCATTATATAATTCATATATAACCTCTGTCAAAAGCTGTTCTATGCTGTCATAGAACTCAGCCACAAG
>CANRNM010000087.1 GCA_947631975.1 uncultured Clostridia bacterium | reverse complement strand
CATTTATGCCGTTTTATAAACAGCCGTTTTTGTTTCTGCTATCCATTCCACTTTTACACCAAGTGCTGTTCCAAGCGCTCTGAACGGTATAAACATCCTGCCGTCCTTTATCTCGGCTTTTACACCGTTTTCCATGACAATGGGCGAATTGTTCTTATACATAAGTTCACTTCCGGCGCTGAAGCTTATAACACTGCCGTTTGCGTGAACAGACGCCGTTTTTGTGCTTGCATCCCAGCTTATTACAGCGCTTTCATCGGCATTGTTAACACTTCCTCCGCTTATTGCCACAGCTGCAAAGCGGAGAGGCACAAGCGTAGAATTTGAACCGTTCTGAATGTAGGGCGCGGCATCTATTTCATAGCTCCTGCCCGAAATGCTTATTGTTTTTCTGCCTATAGACACCCTCACTTCGTTAGAAGATGTCTTTGTGTTTGTAGTAGGCTCAACGGATTTTTCCGTTGCTGTATTTGAATAGGTAGTGGCTTCGGTTGAAGTTTCGGTCGTTGTTTTGGCTGCTGAGGAACTACCGCCTCCGCCTCCTCCACTGCCTCCGCCGCTTGTATGCGCTCTTGCTGTAGTGGTTTCGGTTTGTTTGTCTGTAGTTTCTGCTTTATTTGTTGTCGCAGCTGTCTTGGCAGTTGTAGGCTCGGTTTTGACAGTAGTTATTTCAGCCGTTGTAAGTTCCGTCTTTTCGGTAGTTATTTCGACTGTAGTGGCTTCGGTCTGTTCGGAAATATTCAAATCCAGACTGTCAAGCCAGTTTTTAACGGCTTGAGCCGAGTTGTCCGCGTTATCGCCCGGAGTCCAAAAGCCTGAAAGTACCTCTGCATTAGGCACAGTGTTTTTTATTCTGTTAAAGCTTGTCTGCGGAGAGCTGCTCCCCGATGTACAGAATGGAATAACCTTCTTGCCGGAAAAATCATAGCTTTCAATGAAGGTCATTATAGCCATAGGCGTATCACCCCACCATATGGGATAGCCTATAAATATTGTGTCGTAGTCATCCATATTGTCAACATGCGCTGCAAGCTCGGGTCTTGCATTGCTGTTCTTTTCCTGCGTTGCCTGCTCCAGTATAGTGTCGTAATCGTCGGAATATTGTCTTACAGTTTTTATAGTAAACATATCACCGCCGATATTATCGTGAATATGATCTGCAATTTTCTGAGTATTCCCTGTTCTTGAAAATATGGCAATGAGTGTTTTGCCTTGCCCTAGAGGTGCGCTGTCGGTATTCTGCTTTCCTCCCGTTTTTACAAGTTCAATGCCCTCATCCTTGCCCATATTACGGCTGTATAGCTTATCCTTTGAATTATTCCAATGTTCATGTACTCCGAGATTGGTAACAACATTTCCGTTGCCGTCATAATAGACTGTACCCGACGGAGCGTTCTCAACAAGTCCCGCTTCGTGGAGATAATTTTCAACATTTGGATTATTCCTAAGTGCGCCGTTGTTTCCTGTTACAGTAGGCTCGTTTATAAGAAAATCGGCGCCTACGGAGTCTATAGCCACGGGATCCTGCGATACAAATATACTCGATGTATAGTCGTTATTGAAGGGAGCCTGCTGCCATTTTGAATTTTCGGCTGTTATGGAAGAGCCCTCCGACACTGCACATATAAGAGCGTCCAACATATATAGAACGGTTTTTCCGCCCAGCTCATAATTTGCCATAAGATCGGTAAGAGGACTGTAGGTGTCCATTTCGTTTCTCGTGAGGAACTGATGAAGATTAGCGCCCTCGGGTGGACGCATTTCATTGCCGTTTATAAAAGAACCGAAATGATTTTTACCGCAAAGAGTTATGCCATAGCTGTGTCCCTTTAAATTGGCAAGATTTATAACATATTCCGCCTCTGTAACACAGGTAGGAATATAATTTACCGCTCCGCTGAATTCATAAGACCAGTTTATAGGTGTATTCTCATCGGGTATGCCCATATCTCTGCCCACAAAGTTTACACCATTCAACTCGCCTTCGTTACACATATTAACCATGTAATCCGGGAAAAGACGCGAAACATCATAAACGGTTATGTCGCCCGGCGCAACTCCCGCTTCCTCCACAAGAGACTGCAAGAGCACTTTAAGAAGCACGGGATTTGTATAGCTCATATCCGTTTCGCCCGAGGTGTCATCGTCAAAAACGGCAGAACCGTTTATATTGGCTTTTATTGCTATCTTCTCACCATTGGTATACCCCGTATCTTTGCTTCTTGACATATTATGTGCTGCGAAAAGACTGTCCCAGCCTTCGGCTGCCGTTTCTTTTCCTCCAAGAGAGGCTATGCTGTCGTTTACCATATTTTTTATTACAGCTTCGTCAAAGTTATCTGTTTGCCACCAATAACCGCTGCCATCCCAATCAACGGAATCGGGCTCATGCGACCATACCACACGCCCCGGCATAGCGCCTATGCCCTTTCCGTATGGCTCATGGCTAGGAAAAACATTGTCGTTTATCATATCACTTTCCTCACTTCCCGCTGCCGTGCAGCAGCTCAAACCAACCGTAGACGCTATTGCAAAAATAACACACAGCGTCAATGATATTATTTTTTTCATTCGATTTCCTCCTTATTTACAATTAAATTTATTTATATTATATATGTCTCTTGTCTTTACATAGTTTTAATTTTATTATATAACCTAAGACACAAAATATCAAATACATATATTAAATGATATATTATACTTGAAAGGTATGGCAATAAATGTTATACTTTTTTTAAGGGAGGTGTTAAATATGGACATAAAGGTACTTAAATATTTCCTTACGGTGGCAAGAGAGGAAAGCATATCAAAGGCGGCAGAGGCGCTTTATATGACACAGCCTCCTCTTTCAAGACAGTTAAAAACCCTTGAAGACGAGCTTGGAAAACAGCTTTTTGTGAGAGGCAGCAGAAAAATAACGCTTACAGAGGAAGGTATGCTTCTCAAAAAAAGAGCCGAAGAAATGATAGAGCTTATGGATATAACAAAAGCGGAAATTAGTGCCTCAAGTGAGAATATAAGCGGAGATGTATACATAGGCGGAGGAGAGACGGAAGGAATGAGAATAATTGCAAGGGCGTCCGAAATACTCCTCAAGGAATATCCAAACATAAAGATACATCTTTTCAGCGGACACACAGAGGATATTGCCGAAAGGCTGGACAGGGGGCTTCTGGATTTCGGAATATTTATAGAGCCTGCAAATATGTCAAAATATGATTATATCCATCTGAATACAACCGATGTGTGGGGCTTGCTTATGAGAAGGGACAACAGCCTAGCAGCAAAAAAAGTTATAAAAGCAGAGGATATGCTCACCGTGCCCATTATCTGCTCCGAACAGTTCAAGGGAGAGATGCTTGGATTTTCGGGCGGAGAATACAATAAGCTTAATATAGTGGCTACATACAATCTTTTATATAACGCTTCTCTTTTGGTTGAGGAAAATGTGGGCTGTGCCCTCTGCATTGACGGCATTATAAACTGCGGCGCGGACAGTCCTCTCTGCTTCAGACCCATTGAGCCTCGTCTTGAGGTCGGGCTGAATATAGGCTGGAAGAAATATCAGACTTTTTCAAAGGCTGCCGAGTTGTTTTTGAATAAGCTAAGAGAGTGTGTTTAATTTTAAAAGACCTGCCGGAATACTGACAGGTCTTTTTATTTATTCGTTTTTATTTTGGGTATCATTAGGTATTGATTCTGTATCTTTGGGTATTTTATTTATCGGAGCGCTGTCCGAGGATAAATTCGGAGAGTCTGTCCACACCTCCTCATCGGGGAGCTTATCGGGTTTATTGGGCATTGTATGTTCATCGGAAGGAAGCATATCCTGCTCCGCTTGCTCATTTTCGGGCAAGGCTTCGCTTTCCGATTTGCTATCCTTTTTCTTTTTGGTGTGCGTGAACTGATAAAGCATACCCAAAACCGCCACAATGCCTGTTGAAGCGAGTATAACAACATAGTTTGTAACATTGAATATTCCAAGTATATTTGTAACTATAGATGCCGCTCCGCTTAAGGCTGTGCTTATTATAACGACTGTTCTCACAAGCTTTACTGCCAATATGCCCACGATGACAGCAGCCGCGATTATAAGCACTATCATCCACCAGCTTGCGCTTACATCATAGGCATTCATTATATGCCCTGCCACATTTACCGTTGAGCCAAAGCCTATTATAAACACTCCCGTCTTATAGAAGGCGAATGACAAAATACCGGTGATAATACCCACTATTCCTGCCACAAGGAGCACAACATCCGCTCCCATAGCGTAGGCTACAACGCCCGATATGAGAGCGCCCGCAGCAAAGCCGATAATGGCGCACCAGAGCCTTAAGAGCTTATAGCCGAAAAAACATATAAGAAATCCGCAGACTATGCCTATTATAACAGACAGCATGACCGGATGCTGAGCAGTCATACAGCTGTCGATCATCTTTTGTATAGAATCCAAAGTAACACCCCCATGTTTTTTAATTTGATATTATTCTACCATATATTGCAAATAAATTCAATAACAACGGCTCAAATATTTATATATTAAAATACCTGTCCGGAGAGAACAGGTCTTAATCTTGTGTTTTTATATCCTTTATTTCAAATCCCGTAGTAGATTCGGGCGTTATATGCAAAGTATATCCGCCGTCCGCGTTTTTTGTTATGTTTGCTTTCATGATATGTATATCGCTTGTCGCCATATCATTAACGAAATAACCATCTCTGATTGCATAGGTATTTCCCTCTTTTTCCGGTTTAATAAAGTCATAATACACAGTATTGTATTTATCTACACGATATTTTTCTTCAATACCTTTAAGGATATAATAACAATTTATATCAAAATTCTGTCCTTCCGAAAGAGAAATATTTTTACCCCATCCGTTGTATTTTGTAAATATTCCGGGCTTTATTTCATTTCCTTCCGTAACAACTTTTATGTTTGAAATGTCCATATCATGATAATATGTATTCTTGTTAGTTTTACTATATTTGAACCTTAGTGCTTTTAAACCTTCTTCCTTATAATGTATAAGAGCTTCGACAACTTCATCGCATTTAACCATAACACCATCAGTTGGAGGAGTTAAAACACGCCATGACTCCGAGCTACCATCATTTTTTACAACATAAATATGAAAAGTATCATATTTTTTTAAAAATTCATATTCATTCGGATATTCCCAATTTATATTAAAATTGTCATCTATATGCGCTTCTATAGGGATTTTTATTTCTTCGGTAGTTACTTCTGTACTCGCCTCTTTAAGTTCATCTTCAAACGCATTTATTTCATCCATAATACTTAATGTAACAAGCCCTTCACCGCCTCTGCAATAAACAACATAAAGAGATTTGGCAAGTATATTATAAAATTCCTTATATGATATTGTTTTGTCCTTATCGGACATATCGGCATTGGGAATAAGCCCTTTTTCATATGCCGCATTATAAACCTCTTCAGGTGTATTATAATAATCATATACAGTATCTCCACAGGTATGTGTATCTCCTACCATTCTTACAATATAAAGCAATGCATCCCCCTGCGTTATATGGGCAAACAAATCAAGCTTTGGTATATCTTCATATTTAACAGGTGAAGCAATAAGCATATGCTTTGTTTCATTATCCAAATAGTCCATATCTTTAAGAGTATCTCCAAGATACCAGCTTTTAGGCGGTTCTGAGTAATCACGTGCATATGAGTAACTGTATTCAACATTCGCCAAAGCTCTGAGAGCTTCAATGGTGGTTATAGGTTCTTTTTTGTTTAGATCCTCTTTATCGGCAATTTTAAGCTCCGAAAGCACATTAACAGGCGAATTAGCGTTGATATTGGCATAGATAAAGGGACAGCTCAATATAAGCATTGACGTCGTTAAAAGAATAACTATCAGTTTTTTAGACATATTCTACCCCCTCCCCTCGTAAGCTTAAAAATATACTTATATATTTAATATAACATACCATAAACTTAACTGTCAACAGCATAAAAACAGCGCAGTAAAACTGCGCCGTTTTAAAGAAATTTATGTTTTTATCAGAAATCAACTTCAGTGCCGTAGAATGTACATTTAAACAATTCAGCCATCTGTGCGGGAGTGATAGCTCTGGGGTTAGAACCTGTACAAGCATCTCCGACTGCATTTGCTGCGATAGTGTCAAGTTTCTCTAAGAACTCGTCTTCCTTTACGCCAAATTCCTGAATAGTCTTGGGAATGTTCATAGCGCGGTTGAATTCCTCGATCTTTGCAATAAGAGCGTTAACCTGAGCCTTCTCGGATGTTCCGCCAAGACCTACTCTTCTTGCTATGTCGGCATATCTTCTCATAGCCTCGGGCTCATGAGCGTTATACTTTATAACATAAGGAAGGTATATAGCGTTTGCGCAGCCGTGAGGAATATGACCCGTTGAGAATGCAGCGCCCGTCTTATGAGCCATTGAGTGAACGATGCCTAAAAGAGCATTTGAGAATGCCTGACCTGCAAGGCACTGTGCGTAGTGCATCTGCTCTCTTGCGTCCATGTCCTTGTTGTATGAAGCGGGGAGATAGTCAAATACCATCTCTATTGCCTTAATTGCAAGAGGATCGGTAAACGGACTGTTGAGAGTTGAAACATAAGCCTCGATAGCATGTGTAAGAGCGTCCATACCTGTGTAAGCAACCTGCTTTACGGGAAGGCTGACAACAAGCTCGGGGTCAACTATAGCAACATCGGGAGTTATCTCGAAATCTGCAAGAGGATATTTGATACCTTTCGAATAGTCTGTGATAACAGAGAATGCAGTAACCTCGGTAGCTGTGCCCGATGTTGAAGGAATAGCGCAGAAACGAGCCTTAGTCCTTAACTTCGGGAAATTAAAGGGTGTGCAAAGGTCTTCAAAAGTAGTTTCGGGGTACTCATAGAATGCCCACATAGCCTTTGCGGCGTCGATGGGTGAACCACCGCCGATAGATACGATCCAGTCGGGCTGGAATTCTGTCATAGCAGCTGCGCCCTTCATAACTGTCTCTACGGACGGATCGGGCTCAACGCCTTCAAAAAACTTAACTTCCATGCCTGCTTCCTTGAGATAGCCTTCTACCTTGTCAAGGAAACCGCCCTTTCTCATTGAGCTTCCGCCCGATACAACGATAGCCTTCTTACCCGAAAGGTTCTTGAGATTCTCAAGCGCGCCCTTGCCGTAATAAAGGTCTCTTGGTAATGTAAATCTTCCCATTTTTAAGTTCCTCCTTAAAATTATTGTTATTTTTTTAACAATATATATTATAACACTTATATGTTAAATTTGCAACAACTTTTTTGTAAATTTTTTACTACAATTCATAGTTTATACATAAGCAAAAGCGCCCTCCGTAAGGGAGAACGCTAAATTGATGTTTTTTAAGTTATGCTTTCTAAATATCATATTTACCGCATACTGCCTTCAAATCGGCTTTTATGGTGTCTACAAGGCTTTGGGGACTTATGACCCTAACATAGTTTGAATACTGCATGAGCCAGTACTTTATGGCTTCCAGATTGACATAGACGCTTACGCTGACTTCATTTTCGGTTTCATCAAAGAAGCTAATATCCTTGCCGAACCAGTCTATGACGGCAGAAATGACTTTTTTGTCCGCTCTGAAAACCACCGTTGCGCTTTCTCCCGAAAACATATATATGTGCTCTGCCATATGCTTCGGCAGGTCAAGTCCGTTTTCAAGCCCTTTTACGCTCTTTTGAGGCTTTATTTTTTCGTCCGTTAGCCTTATGTCCGTTATCCTGTCTATTCTGTAATTCGACACATTATCATACTTGTCATAATTGCATATGAGATAATATCTTCCGTTTGTGGCGACCATCTGATAAGGATTCACAAGATATTCGGCAGGTTTGCCGTCCTTTCCCAAGCGATTGTGAAGCTTCTTGTCGGTGCCGTATTCGTTATAATGGAATATGACCTTTTTCTTATTGGCTATAGCCTCATCCAGAACAGATATAGTATAGAAAAGCTCCTTATTTTCGGGCATATTTTCCGGCAAATTAGTTATATGCCTTATTTTATAGGCAAAGTATTCGTTTGACAGCGATTCGAGCTTTTCAACAAGCTTCTTGCACTGACTATAGGGTATATATTTTGAAAACAGCAGGCTATCTATAATTATTCTCAATTCTTCATCGGCAAATTCTCTGTTTATGTAAAAATCCGTGAGCATGGGTTCATTGCCGTTTCTCTCAACCTCGGTATAGTTTATGTCATAGCCGTAGTCAATAAGATTCATTATGTTGGGTCTTATGGACTTTCTGTTTATGTCCATATTGTACTCGTCCTTTAGAAGCCTGCGAATATCCGACTGACTCAATCTATGCTTCTCATCGGTATATTTTCTGAGTATATCCAGAATATTGATAATTATCATTTTTTTAGGTTGCTTTGTGTACATTAGATCACCTCAATACCGTTTTTGATTTGTTTTTATAAAAAATAAAATATATATGCCATAAAAATATTATTTGATTTTGCCGTAATGTATGGTATAATTTGTTTAGGGGAATGCATTTCCCCTATTTTGCGGAAATGAATACAAAATTATATTATTAATATAAGCGAGGTGTATGAAATGCTTATAACGGCTGTAATATTAACGGCTCTGCTTCCCATACTGGGACTTGTGGCAGAATATTTTAACAGACTTATCAAATTTTTGATAAAGAAATTTCTCGGCGCCAAATTCACAAACATACTGTGCAATTACATAACCTTCCCGGGTACGGTGCATCATGAACTATCTCATGCCCTGCTCGCCTTTCTGACGGGCGCAAAGATAGAAAAAATATCTCTTTTCAAGCCCGACGGAGATTCCCTCGGTTCTGTGGAATACCGCAACAGAGGTTCTTTTGTAATAAGCGCCATACAGGACTCAATGTCCGCGATAGCGCCTATACTCTGCGGAGCAGCCACAAGCTGTGCTATAATATACGCTGTTTTTAACTGCAACCTTCCCATACCCGTCATAATAATACTTATATATCTTCTCATATCCATAATTCTGCATATGAGAATGAGCCCCGCCGATATAAAAATAATGTGGAAAGGTATACCTGTGATATTCCTTATAGCGCTGTTGGTCGTGTGGCTGACTAAGTTTGATATTTTGGCGCTTTTGAATCTTAAATAAAACTTGTGTATCAAGCAAGGGCAAAGCTTAGGTTTTGCCCTTGCTTGATTTATTTATACTATTATTTCAACCCTGCTGCCGCCTTCTATTGACTTGGTAACAACGATTTGCTTGTCTATTTTTTCTTTAAGCTCTGACACATGAGAAATAATGCCCACAAGTCGATTGCCTTCCGTCAAATCCGACAGTGCTCTCATAGCCTGTCTAAGAGATTCCTCATCAAGCGAACCGAAACCCTCGTCTACAAACATAGTATCCAGCCTTATACCACCGGCAGAAGATTGAATTTCATCCGACAAGCCAAGAGCAAGTGAAAGCGAAGCCTTGAAGGATTCACCGCCCGAAAGAGTTTTGACGCTTCTCTCGCTGCCGTTGTAGTGGTCAATAACATCAAGATCAAGTCCGCTCTGACTACTATTATTATCGGCCACAGCCTTTCTCTTCAACTCATATTGACCGCTCGACATAACCATAAGACGTATATTTGCCCTTTCAATTATCCTGTCAAAATAGGTCATCTGGATATAAGTTTCAAGCATTATTTTTTCTTTGCCTTTTATTTTTCCGTTAGCAGTATCGGATAACGCCTTTATCCATGTAAGTTTTTTCTCGACTTTAGAAATTTCACCCGATTTTTTTAATATGTTTGCAAGACATCGGTCATTTGCATTTTTTCTTGCGGAAATATCTGTTTTTATATCTATCAGACCTTTTCTTTGCTCTTTCGCACTTTCAAGAGCTCTTTCAAGATTTTCTCTCTCTGTTACGATATCAAGCTCTGTATTATTATCTTCAAGCATTTTTTTAGCTTCTTTTATTGATGCATTGATACCTGTCAATTCTTTATCGCATTGTTGATAAGCTTCGGTTGCATTATTTATATTTGTTTCAATATCCTCCTTTTGCTTTTCAAGCTTCGATATTTCCTGCTTTGCAGTTTGTTTTGAATCGAAGCAGAGTTTATTATTCAATTCCTTTATTCTTTGCTCATATGATTTTTTCTTTTCATTAAGAC
>CANRNM010000086.1 GCA_947631975.1 uncultured Clostridia bacterium | reverse complement strand
CGCAACACTATAAGGCGTCCTTGCGAAGCAGGGAAGCTGGCGCCCGAAGGGCGACTGAAGGGTCAAAAAGCATTTTATCGACACGCAAAAGCGGACGCACGGCGTCCGCTTTTTTGCGTCATTAGTATTTGGGGACAGTCCCGCACAATACACAACTTTCTACTTTACGAGCGAAGTGCGACACTGTTCACGACAACAAGCAGTTCATTTTCGGGACAGTCCCCGCACAGTCCATACCTAACGGTAACGGGGACTGTCCCTGAATAGGGACTGTCCCCAACCTAACAACAGTATTCCTTCTCCTTACTTATTCATACTGCTTTCCGCTTCCTGCTGTGCCTCGGGTCCTCTCGTTTGGAACTGCGTCATCTGCTGACTGTTTGCATTTTCATTGCTGTTTGCATTTCCGCCGTTACGCATATTTGTTGCCTGATCAAGATTGAGCACTCTCACATTCTGCGTATTATTGGGCGCGGGAGCATTGTTCTGCGCCTGTGGCGCGTCCTGAGCGGGAGCATTGTTCTGCGCCTGCTGCGCCGCCCTTTGCTGCTCGGCTAAACCTCTGTTTATCATCCTTGTGTAGTCTGTGGCGTCCTTGGTTTTTTTATTCAGCCTTTCCTTCAATGCAACATATTCTTCATATCTCTTGACAGCCGCCTCATTCTCGGCTACCTCCTCACTTGAGTGGCGCCGTCTTTCCCAGAAGCCCCATTTTTCCGTTTTTTCTGGCATACTCAAGCTTACGGCGGGCACCTTTACAGCCAATAATTTGTTTTCCTCGGTGTTCTTTACCATAACAAAGGTATTGCCCGTGCCTTTTATAAAGGTATCCTCCAGCGTATCCTTTATTTCCTTGCTTGCATTCATATAGTCCGCAAAGGTGGAATTTTCATCCAGACCGTATGCCAGCTTTGCGCTTACGCCGTTTATATACAGCAGGTCAAACGCCTTGCTTATCGCCCTTCTGTTGAGCTCCGTGTCATTTTCGGTCAAGGGCACGGTCGTAAGATTTGAAACTACGCTGATAGGCGAATTATTTCCCAGGTCGTTGTACTTGATAGAAATTGATGTATCCGTTATGGGCTGATTCATAAAGTCGTTGAGCTTGGTCTCAAATACTATGTCGCTGTTCGTGTTGACGGCATTGCCCACATTTTCCTTCAATGCCTGCACTCTTTCGTCCATTTTGTTAAGCGAGGAGAATTTATCGCTTACCTTGGAAAAATCGCCCTTCAGAACATCGCTCATTATGCCCGTGCGAAGCTCGTTTTCGGTGAGCCATTGTCTTTCGTGCAGCTGATTGTCCATCTCGGAAAAGCAATTATAGCCGAGCGCGCCTATCTCCGCATTTCCTATTTCTCTCAAAAGGTCGTTGCCGAGCGCATCTATTGCGCCCTGTGCCTTTATGGCGTTCAAAGTCCTTGAATTAACATTGGGAAGACCGCTTAAATATCGGCTTTCCTCCTCGGTGCCGTCCGATTTAAGGTCATAGACATATTTCATTCTTTCCTCTACAATGTTTCGCATAAGTCTGGGCGTTGTTTTGCTGATGAGATCGTGTATTCTCGGATTGTTCGCCTGTGCAAAGTCCATTCCCATTTGAGTTATAAACTGTACCTTAAATCCGTCTCTTTTTATGCTTTCGGGATCGCTGAAGTCCACATATGGCAGCTGTATGTGAGAATATGCCTCTGCCATTTTCATAAGAGTGGGCATTGCCTGCTGTTCAAATTTTCTCGATGCCTCCGGAGAATTTATGTCCAAATTTTTGCCGTCTATCTGCGGGAGTGAAAATATATCGTAGTATTCCTTTCCTATATCTGCTCTTACACGCTTCATTTCCGCGCTTTGGTCTATTACCTGCTCAAAGGTGTAGCCCTTGCTCATCATATAAAGAGCTATAAGCGAAGCGTCCGAACCGGGTCTTCCGCCGGGCGCCTGAACAGTGCCCTGAAGGACCGTGTTCATTGCATAGGAATTGACTGTGTCCTGATACTCCTTTATGTTATTTGTAGCTGTGTAGTCCTTTACTATGTTAGTATAGAAATCGGCATATATCATATCCGCCGTTGCGCCTATGCTCTTTGGGTTATAGCTTCCCGAACGCACCTGTTTTACGGCATTATATATCTCATTTCTGAAATTCTTTACATAGCTTACCGACTTGTCTACCTTGCTTCTTGCCAGGCTGTTGCTTTCAAAATCGTTGTCGTGGGCAAAATTGAGCGAAGCCTTAAGAGCTTCCTCCGTAACTATGGCTACGGGAGCGGGCTCTAAAGAATTTTCCTTCATAACGGTTATAAAGTCGCCGTTTTCAGAGCTGAGAGCCTCTCTTATTTTTGCGCATACATTTTGGGTATTGAAAGGCACATCTTCGCCGAGACATGCGCGTATATTCCTTCCGTTTATGTATATCTTTCCCAGAAGCTGCGACCTAAGAGCAGGGTCGAGAGCGTCAAAGTCAAAATCGGGTCTGTAGCCCTGTTCGCCGAGCTCCTTAGGATTTATTCTTTCGCCGAGGAGCTGTTCTATAAGCTCGCCGTCGCTTAAGGCTCTGCCGTTCGGCTTGTGGTCTATCACTCTGACATTGCGTGAATTTCTTATGTTATATACCTCCTCCTGCTTTCTGAGGAAGGTATTTGCAGCGTCGGGGTCTTTGAAAACATCGCTGTTTTGCGGTATGACCTTTTTTGTTCCTCTCTTATGCGCAGCGCTGTCCGTATATGTAACTTCAACGGTGTCTATGCTGTTTATTTTGACGGCTCTGTCCACTCTTTCGCAAACGTTACGCATAAGCGCGTCCACAACATTTTTCTTAAAATCGGCATCTCTTTCCGCAAGCACATCGGCAGTTTTGCTGCCTGCAGGAACGCCTATGTTGTACTCCGCCGCGATCCTGTCCATTATGTCATCGACATTTTGAAATACAGCCTTGCCGTTTATCCTTATATTGTTCAAAAGAGCCACGGCGTCGGATATCTCCATATCCTCCGGCACAGCCCGACCCGTGAGCTGACTGATATAGTGGCGGGGAGGGAGCTCGGAGGCATCGGCTATCCTTAGATATGAATCCTTGTTTTTCTCCATAAATTCACGGGCATGCTTTACCTCGGCTCTTGACTCCAGATATGCATTGTATTTTTCTTTATTATATTTATTCTCTATTTCATGGAATTCATTGTTGGGGAGTATAAGAGTCCTTTCGACCTTGTCATTTCCCGAAAAGCCTTCAAAGGCTTTGTTTCTTCTGTCGGCTATTCTTGTGGCATTATTTGCCATATCCATAACTTGGTCTATGTTGTTTTCGTTTGCTTTAGGAAGAACGGGCACAAGCTTACCGTCTATGACCACAAGCAGGCGACCCGAGTGCAGTCCCGTCTTCATAATCTGTATGGCTCTGTTGTAGACGGGGCTTAGATCGGCTTCATCGTCGTTTTCAAACTGCGAAACTATTTCCTGGTGCATAAGGTAAAGCTCGCTGTTCATATCCTCGCCGTTTACATATATGCTTTCTGATGCCAACAAAGCCATAAGACCATCCGCGGTGTATTCGTCATCATCATAAGCGCTCTCGTAAGTGCTCCTTAAGAGCTCGTCGAGAAGTTCGTCCTCGCTCTTGTCCCCTTCCGTATCCAGGATTATTTTTCCTTCCTTTTGGTTGAAGCTGTCTATAAGTCTTGCTTTTGCTTCGCTTGTATTTGCCGTCTTGCTTGCGTCTATAAGCCTGTCGTGATATATAGCCTCGGTGTTTGCTTTATCGGAAAATATCATTTCCTTTTCCAAGCCGTTATTCACTTCGATGCCGTATTCATCAAGACCCAGCTTTGCCTCCCTTGCGCAGTATTCCAAAAATTGATCCGATGTTCCGAGTTCATATTCGTCCATAATATCGGCAAGGCTGCGTCCGTTTATGCTTATCATGCCCAGAAGGGGATGCAATGAGCTTTTAAATACTGCCGGATCTGCCGAATAGGCGGGTCTTATGCCCGTCAGATTCAACAGAAAATCCATATTTTTCTGTCTGTCGCTGAAATCTACATCATTGTCCGTAATAGGCTCTCTCACATTTTCATATACATTGTTGAGAGCTTCCGTTTCCCTTGTTATCATTTCTATTTTTGCATCATAGGCAGTTTGAGCTTCCTCGGCGGATATGCCGTTTGGCTCCGCATATGCCGCAAAGGGCGGATATACGGGACGGAAGTTCATCTTTATAGGGTTTGACGCGTCGGGACTTTTAACCGTTACAACATTGGGGCTTTCTGCGCTGAGAGAATATTTTATCACATCGGCAGCCCTTGAACGCAAAGAATGCATAAAGTTTCTGTATTCAAGACCCTCTTCATATACGCGCTGAAAGTCCTCATCTTCTGTGAGCGTATCAATTTCGCGTTCTGTTTCCGCTCTCTCCTCGAGCATGGCTTCATATCTTTCCATGAAATCGCTGTCATATTCCGACAAATGCTCATAGAGACTCCTGCCGTTTATGTATATGTTTTGAAGGGCGTCGTCTGTTGAAAGCTCGCTTTCATCAACGCCCAGCACCTCGCTCAAAAGTCTTTCGTTCCTGTTGTAGTGCATGAAGAAATAGCCCACGGTGTTGGGATCCTTTACGGGTATGTCCCTTCTGTTTTCACCGGGGACATAATCATTTATGAAAATGTCGTTATAGCTATCGTAGCTGTTGGGGTCCTGAGCGCTGACAATAAGCGATGTTGCGAGGGCTCCTTTTGCCTCCGTGGTCATATCTCTCACGGACGTATTCCTAAGCTGGTCTATATTGTATTCATGGCTGAGCTGTTCAAAATTATGTAACCTCTGAAGGGACTTTCTGAGATTTACCGTTGTATCTCCCAAATCGGCAGATATCACCCTTTGGGTCTCCGGATCTCTCGTTTCCACTCTGTTTTTAGGCATGGACTCATGGCTGTCGAAGTAAGCGGATGCCTCGCTGAGGGGCAAATTATGCTCGAATGCCGATGTCGCAAAAATATCGCAGAGACTCGACGCAACGGTCCTATATGAGGAATGTACGCCGCCGTAAAGATTTTCATCATGGAGCGTCTTTGAATCGGCAGTGCCCGAATATTGAGCATAGTTATTCCTATATGCGCCGTTATAGTATTCATCGGTTATATTTATTGCCATGTCCGATTGGAGGTTGGCAAGGTCCATATAGCTCTGAAAGCTTTCCGCCGTTATTTCGCTGTTTGTTTCGGGTATAACGGGCTTCATCCTGCCTATCATGTCCTGCATGTTTGAAAGATACCACAGTCTTCTGTCTCTCAGGCTTTCATCCGTGTCGTCGGGCTGTCTTGCAAACGTATAGTTAAACTCCTGCATAAGCTGTGTTCTGCGTTCAATAACTTCGGGATCCTCCGAAAGTATTTCCTCCGCGGACATACCGTTGTACATATACCACGCCCTCATCACGCCCAGTATTCTGAATCTGTCCGCGCCCATTTTGAAGCCGTATGCCTCATGATCTATATTGTTGCCGTCCATGTAGAGATATTTTGTCATTATTTCGATCTCTCTCTGTTTTTTCTGCTGATTCTGCTCATTATAGCTTTTTGCGATGTCGTGTATTTTGCCTCTGTCGCTTTCTCTTACATTTATAAATGCCATATCGTTTTTCCTCCTTATGGGCAAGCATATTTCAAATTCATTATGATATCATTATATAGTTTTTTTGCATATTTTACAATATGTTTAGCGCAAAAAGCGTTTTTGACGGCATAAACTACACACAGCATAAAAAAAGAAGGCGTATTAAACGCCGTCTTTAGAACCATGGAAACCAAATTTATTTATTCTATTCCTTCATATGCAGTATAAATACTCCCGAAAACAGGAAGAACACAAACAGCAGGCACAAATTTACGCTCATATTTCCCGAATAAAGTATGGTGCTGTATATGACGGGAGCGGCGGCGTTTCCAACTCCGCCGACAAGGGCTGTGCCCGTGAGCATAAGCGAGCTGTCCATACCCCGCGCCTTCTTTATGTTCATAAATGCGCTCGTTACGGACGGAGCGCCGTAGCCGTCGAAAATTCCCGTCAAAAATGACGCTGTCATTATTGTAACGGCGTTTATATCGGGTATTATCACAAGCACCGAAAGCGCCATAATAAGCATTGCCGCAAACGCTGCCGTTTTTCTTGTGAGAGCCTTTGCTTTTTTGAGCATATATCCGCTTATATAGTTTCCCGCTATGCCGTATATAAGGAAGCCGTATGTGCTCACCATGGGCGATAAGCCCTTCAAATCGAGAGCAACGGGCATAAAGGCTATTATGAACATAAGCGATATAGACACAACGCCTACGGTGAAAAACATATTCAGAATAAGCCCGGGAGATAATACGAGCTGTTTAAGAAAGCCCGAATAGGAATATTTTGTTTCGCTTCCCATGTAGCTTCCGCGCATTTCGTTTATATAGGAGTAGGGCAGGAATATAAGCACGGCGGTTATTATGACGAGCATTATTGCGGCTGCCGCGATATATACAAAGCTGTAGCCCGTGTTTGCCGCTATTATACTTCCCAGAGAACCGCCTACGGTTATTCCCGTGAGCGTGCCTATGTTGAATTCGCCGTAGTTTATGCTTATGTCTCCCGCATCCTTTGAACATATGGATATGAGATAATTCATGAGATATTTAAGAAGTCCCTGCGTTATGCCCAGAAATACAGAGCATATTATAATTGTGTATATATTGCTGTATACAAAGCAAAGCGCAGACGGCAAAACGGTGCAAAGTCCTATAAGCAGAGTATATTTTTTGATGCCCGTTCTTTTGAATACCAAGGGGCTTGCTGTGAGCATAATAAGGAGAGCTATAGCCTCAAGAGTTATGGGGAGCGAGGCGGAGACGGAAACGGGAAGTCCCAATATGCTTTCGCCTCTCGAATTTATTATTATGGCACCGTAGGGCAGGGCGGTGTATACCGCCAGATATACGAAGAATGAAATAAATCTTATAAATGTGGGTATGCTCTTTTCTGCAAAAACAGCGCCCTCGGTCCCTGCGCGCATTATTTTCCTTATGGGCAGAAATTCTATTATCACCATAAAGCATATTATAAGCGCCGCAAGAAGCGTCAGGAATATCCACATATAGGTCTTGTTCACATATTCGGAGCTTATGCTCATGCTGACATAAAGCGAGTTGCTGTCATCCGAAAAAGCCTTTTGGCTGTAGGCTCCGTTGGGCTGATATGAAAGTTCAACGCTGTCTATAAGTCCGAAGTCGGTAAATTTTAAATTGAATCTTTCGCCCATGCTCTTTATATCGGAACACTTAAGACCCTTTTCACCCAATGAACGCGCCTCGTTTGCCATATCCTTAAGCGCCAGCTTCGCAATTTCATCCATGGTGCTCTTGTAGCCGTTTATAAGGTGGACGGTGTCTATATGCGAAAAATAAGACTTGTCATATATAAGCACGATATGCCCCGTGCTTCCGTCTTCATCGAAGGGCTGAGAGAGAAGCCTTTTGCCGTTGACATCGTAAAAGGCTGTGCCGTCGTTGCTGTATGCGCGCTCCGCAAATATCGGCGCAAGCCTTTCGGCTCCGTCGCTGTCTGTTATGTCAAAGCTCTCCGCCACGGGCATATTGCCGTTGTTTAATATCACTGCGTCTATGTGCTCGCTGTCATATATGGTGGCTTTTTTTGCCTCCGCATCTATGCCATAATAGCTGTTTATGTCAAGTCCCGCGTCTATGCCCGTTTCAAGACCTTCGGCGACCGTCTTTGCCTTGAAGGCAAAATACTGCTCCTTTATTTCAAGACAGCTGTTTCTTGCCGAGGCGGTAACCACAGCGTATGTGAATAATATACATATTAATATTATGATTATGTCTGTTATATGTCTTAGCTTTGTTTTCATTTCTGATAGTATATCCTGTCCGCGTATTCTATGAGGCTTTCGTTTAGCCTAATGCCCAGCTTGTCCGCCGCGCTCTTATTTATGGAGATGTGAAGGGGCGATGTGTTTTTTTGATTCATTTCCTCGGGAGCCTTTCCGTTAAGCACTGCCGCCATGGTGTTCACAAGAAACGCCGCGTCGTCCTTGGGGTCGAAGGTTACCGACATAAGCGGTGAGCCGAGCTGAGTAAATTCGTCTCCCGACTGACCGAACACGGGTATATTCCTGTCATAAAGCATATTGCATATTTCTTCGGCTTTTTCCTCGTCGCCCGCCATACCCGAGCTTATCATAAAGGAATCTATGTTGTTTTCATCTATGAGCTTGAGTATATTTTCCTTGTATTCGCCGTAGTATTTTTCTAAATCACTTGCCGAAATAGAGTCGTCGTCCATTTTCAATGCGCTTATTTCTGCGCCTGCATTTTCCGCCGCCCTGCGGTATTCCTTAAGTCCTGCCGAAGCCTCGTCGCGGTAGACCATGCCCATGTTTTTGAAGTCAAATATGCTCTTTGTGAGCGTTATCTGGTTGTCATAGCCCGATGTGGGTATCTGCGCCCATATATTTTTTATGCCCGAGAGCTCGTTGTCGCTCGTTATTCCCGCCGCAACGGGGTCTGCGCTGAAGCTTACAAGCAGGGGTATTTTTCCTTGAGATATTTCCTTTCCCGCTATGCCCGCGCTTGTGCCCAGGCATAATATAACGTCTATACCGCCGTTATCCGCAAGAGCTTCAAAGCGTTTTCTGTCCTCGCCGTTATCGTCGGAGGTATCGTAGAAATGCGCGTCCTCGTCAAAATTAAGATAATTTCCCTTGTCGTTCTGCGCCAGATATTTCACTATATCCTCAGAATAGACCCTGTTCACATCAAAGGGCAGGTCGCCGTCAAGCGTGAGCCAGCCCTTGTCGCTCATTTCGTTTACGGCGTGATAAAGCAGAGCGCCCGTGGGATAATAAAGCGCGGAGTCTATTACGCCCACGTTGAACCTTTCGCCGTCGGGGCGTGTGCAGGGCTCGTATGTGTCGTTCTTGGAGGAAGCCGCATACTGCTTCGCCTGCTCCAGGGCAATGTTATCCATACGGCTGCACCCGCAAAGCATCACAAGTATTAAAATGCACATCAAAGCTTTTTTCATATTACATCAGCTTTCTTTGTTATATTTAAGCACGAGCATGGTTATGTCGTCCCACAGCTCCTTGCCGCCGTAGTGTACCTTCAGGTCGTTGTCAACGGCGTCCACAAGCATTTCTGCGCTGTAATCGCCCGATGTTGTCTTTTCAACGAGCGCCAGAAATCTGTCGTCGCCGTAGAATGTGCCGTCTGCGCCCATAGCCTCGGGCACGCCGTCGGAATATATAAATATGCTTTCGCCCTTTTTAAGCGTAACGCTCTCGTCCTTGTACTGCATATCCTCAAAACTGCCCAGAGGAAGCCCAACGGTCATATCGAGAAAATGTGTGCTTTCGCCTGCGATAATGGGCTTGTTGTGGCCTGCGTTTGCATATGTGAGTACGCCCGTTTTTTTGTTGAAAACGCCCAGAAAGGCGGTAACAAAAAGCATCTCGTCGTTGTTGCCGCAAAGCCTGTTGTTCACAAGCCTCAATGTTTCGGCAGGTCCCAGATTCATTTCGCCGTATATTTGAATATTTATCTTTGTCCTTACGGATATGAGCGAGGCGGGGAAGCCCTTGCCCGCAACGTCTCCCACGAATACGAGCACATTGTCATCGTCTATGTCAAATGATGCGTATACATCGCCTCCCACAAACTTTGCGGGTCTCATGCGCGCGTAGACCTGACAGTATTCGTCCTTGGGGAAGTCGGAGCTCATGAGTGAGAACTGTATCTTTGAGGCAGTTTCAAGCTCTGCGTTCACTCTTTCCTTTTCTGCGGTTATGTCCTGTATTTCAGCCATATATTTCTTTGTGTTCTCCGACATCTCGCTGAAGGTGTCCGCCAGCAGTCCCACCTCGTCGTTGGTGTGTATATCGCTCACATCTACATCCATATTTCCCTTGCCGAAGTCCTCCACCTTTTTGCTAAGAGAGAGCAGGGGCTCAACTATAGACCTTCCCATCCTTCCGGAGCGCACTATAAAGACAGGCAGAAGAAGCAGGGCTATGATTATGTATATAAATGTCATTGCCAGAAGGAGATTGCTTGTGTGCCTTCTTATGGTATTGTTGTTTTCGGCAACATTTTGGCTGTAGCTTGTCATTGTGTCATACAGCGCGTTAAGCCCGAATTCAAAGCATATCACGAAGTCCTTGTCGGGTATTGCGTACGACATCCAGCAGGTGTCCTTGTCCACGTGCATAATGCCCATTTC
>CANRNM010000085.1 GCA_947631975.1 uncultured Clostridia bacterium | reverse complement strand
CTGCTTGCAGGGGAGGGGGACCATTTTAAACAAAGCTTGCTTTGTGCAGAAATGGTGGTAGGGTGCAAGACTTGCTTGCAAGTCTTGCTAATACATTATAACATTTTTATTTATTTTGTACTTTATTGACAAGGCTATAAAAAAATTCAGTATCCCATGAAGGATACTGAATTTTTTTGATGTTCTTTTATTAAATTTTTAATTTTTTCATTTTACTCTGTAGGTAGCCGTTCTTGTGCTGTCGTCCCATTCAACTGCAACCTCAAGTGCGCTTCCCAAAGCCCTGAACGGCACGAACATTCTGTCGTTCACTATCTCGGCTTTAACGCCGTTTTCCATTTCTCTCGGGCTGTTGCCTACGAGCATTATATTGCTGTCCGCGGTGAACTTTATTACCTTGTCGCCCGTGGTTATTGTGGCTGTCTTTGTAGCCTGATCCCAGCTTACAGCCTTTGAATTGTCGGCGTCCTCAATATCTCCGCCCGCTATCGCAAGAGCAACAAATCTGAGCGGAACGAGAGTTGAATTGCTTGAAGCCTGAATATAAGCCGCCGCGTCGGTTTCATAGCTCTTGCTGCCTATTGTGATTGCTTTCTTGCCTATTGTTACCTTTACATCGGCTGAAAGCAGAGCCTCCGTTGTGGCTTCTGTTACGGCTTCTTTATTTTTGGTCGTTGCTTCCGTAGTCGCTTCCGTTGTGGTGGAGGTCTTTACGGATGAATGGCTTGGACCGCTTCCGCCGCCTCCCGAGGTCGTTCTCTTGTATGTAGTTGTCTCCGTGCCTGTTTCCGTTACAGCCGTTGTCGTCTCTGTGCTGGACTCCGTAACCGTAGTGGTCTGCGGTTTAGTTGTGGGCGCAGCCGTGGTCGACTGTGTTGTGGGAGCCTTAGTCGTGGTCTGAGTGGTCTGCGGCTTAGTCGTGGGCGTAGCCGTAGTAGGTTGAGTGGTAGACTCCTTTGTTGTAGTCTGTGTTGTGGGAGCCTTAGTCGTAGTTTGTGTAGTCTGCGGCTTAGTTGTGGGCGTAGCCGTAGTCGGCTGAGTAGTGGGCTCCTTCGTAGTTGTCTGTGTAGTCGTTGTTGTCGTAGTTGTAGTTGTGGTTGTTGTAGTAGTCGTTGTAGTCGTTGTTGTGGTTGTGGTTGTGGTGGACGTCGTGTATCCGTCCATATATTCTATTTGATAACCGTTTGCAATACCAAATTCCTCTGCCGTGGAATCATGCCATACCTTTAAAACGACCTTATCCTTATTGCAGCCGTCAAATGCGTTGGGAGCTATACCTATAACGCTCTTTGGTATAACAATGCTTTCAATATTTTCACAGCTGCAGTCAATATATCCCGCATTACCGAAACAATGCTCGCCAATAGATATAACGCTGTCGGGGATAACTATATCTTTAAGAGTCTTACAGCCTGAAAATGCGCTTTCGGGTAAAGCAAGAAAATTGGGATTATTGGGAAGCTCAATTATTGAAAGCATATCGCAGGCTTTAAACGCTTCTGTACCGATAGAAGTAACACTGTCGGGAAGCTTCACACTTACAAGCGCTCTACAGCGTTTAAATGCATAGTTGCCAATAGTTGTGATGCCGTCCGACAATGTCAGCTTTATAAGAGATGTACATTCCTCAAATACGCTGTTTCCCAATGCAAGATCGCCTTCGGGTATTGTTATTTCGGCAAGAGATGTACACTTATAAAAAGCGCTGTTGCCTATATTTGTAAGACCTTTGGGTAAAGTTATATTCTTAAGTCCCGATGCTTCCGAAAAGGCTTTTTCGCCTATGGTAGTGATACCATCGGGAATTACTACATTATCGAGCAGGGAGCACTTTTCGAAAGTCTTGTCCTCAATACTTATAATATTGTCGGGAAGAGTAACGCTCTTTAATGCGGAACAATTATAGAAAGCGCTGTCTCCCAATGTCATAACACTTTTCGGGATCTCTGCGGCAGTGAGAGAACTACATCCGTAAAAAGCTTCTGAACCTATTGTAATAAGTCCGTTGGGTAAATTTACGGTTCTCATAGACGAACAACCGCTGAAAGCTCCGTCTTCTATTGAAAGCACGCCCTCGGGAACGGTTGCCGAGGCAAGTGAACGACAGCCGTAAAAAGCTCGGTTTCCTATGCCCGTAACAGCCACGTCTTCTATCTCGGCGGGTATGTCGGCAATTATTACGCTTGAATCGGCATCCGTAACCATGCCCGTTGCGGTATCAAATGTAATGCTTCCGCCTGTTACCTGATACTGCACCTTTGTGCTTGCTGCGGCAAGCTCCGCAACATCGTCGCCTGCCTCCTCGGCTTCGGCGGTCATTGCGTCCGCAGCTGCTTCAATTTCCGCCTCCGGAGCGTAAACTTCGCTGTCATCGGCTGAAACTGCGTTCAAGCTTGCTCCTATAACGGCAAATGCCAGAGCAATGCTAATCAGTTTTTTAAACTTCATTTTCTTTTCCTCCTTGTTAATATTCAAAATGTAATTTCATTACAATTATAATACGCGTTTTGAATATTGTCAAGGACATAATATTCTTTTTGAGTATAAATATGAGCAAAAATCAAATTATATTATAATGAAAATAGGGATGTGATAATATGAATTTTGGGGAGAAACTCAGCAGTATTCTGGAAAGCAGGGAAATATCACAGAAGGAATTTGCTTACACATTGAATATTGCGCCTTCAACACTCAACGGATATATAAAAAACAGGCGCCAGCCCGATTTTGAAACGCTTAGGAATATGGCGCTTGTGCTCAATGTTTCGATTGACTTCCTGCTCGAGCATAACGAAAGCGGAAGCCTCGACATTACTGCGCGCGAAATATCGCTTGTCTCAAAGCTTCGCAATATGGATAAAAAGCAGAGGGATATAATATATGACCTTGTAAATATAGTAGCTGTGAGGAATAATAAATAAATATTCGTTTTGAATATTAAAGCCGACGCAATACGCGTCGGCTCAGACTGTCGAAAAAGTAAATTTATTTCAAATATAAACCCTTCCACCAACCTTCGGTTGGTCCCCCTTCCCTTAGCCCTAACGGGCTAAAGGACGGCTTATAGTGCTTTAATTCCTGACAGTAAGCCTGTTTTATCCGCAGGACACACATTATAAGGCGTCCTTGCGAAGCAGGGAAGCTGGCGCCCGAAGGGCGACTGAAGGGTAAAAAAATATTTTATCGACACGCAGAGCCGACGCAATACGCGTCGGCTTTATTTTTTTTATAATTTATTCGGTTTTGATATATTTCGGCTCTCTTTTCACCATTATATCCACGGCGTGATTTATGACCTCTATATTTGCTTCGCTGAGGTCTCCGCCGTATTCTCCGTCCGTTGTCCACTTTATGAAGTCGGGGCTTTCTATTTTTATACGGCTTGTCTTGAAGCTATGGAAAAGGCTGTTGTCAAAGCTCTTTTCGGCAAGACAGGTAACAATATCCTTTAGTATGTTTATATTGTGCGGTTTCCTTATAAACAGCACCTCAAAAAGTCCGTCGTTAAGCTCCGCATAGTTTTCAAAAAGCATTTTTATGCCCGCTATGCTGTTTGAGTTGGACACAAGTCCGAGTATGACCTCGTCCTCTATCACTCCGCCGTCCCAGCTTGCTTTTATTTTGTAAGTCTTTATATTGCCCAGCTCCTTTAATCCCGTGAGTATATATGCCTGATAGCCCAGTATGTTCTTTATGGTCTGGGGCGTCTCGTAGGCTATGCTGGTGAATGCTCCGAAGCCTGCCACATAAGAAAAAAATTTGTCGTTTATGCTGCCTATGTCTATGCTGAAAGGCTTGCCGTCAACAGCCGTTATGAAGCTTTCTCTTATGTCGGAGGGTATGCCGCTGCTCGCCGCAAAGTCGTTTGTGGAGCCGCAGGGTATATATCCCAGAAGCGGGCGTTTTTTAAGGCGCATAAGTCCGTTTATGGCTTCGTTGAGGCTTCCGTCGCCTCCGCAGCACACAATGTTGTCGTAAGCGCTTCCCGTTTTTTCTATTATGTCCGTAATATGCCCGCTGTACTGCGAGGTATATACCGTTACTTCAAAGCCCTTGCCGTTGTAATAGCTTATCATGTCCGCAAGGCATCCGCTTATTATGCCTCTGCCGGAATGAAGGTTTGCCGTTATGAGAAGTTTTTTCACATTCTCGCCCTCCTTTTTTATCATAATATCACAAATATTGCTTTCATACAAGTATATAGCGGAAAAAAGTGTAAACACTAGCTATGAAGGCAATTATGATTGTGAGAATACCGCAGCGCATAGAAGTCATATCCGACGGCGGCAGATCCGTGCATATGAAAACAGCTTGCAGCGCACGCTTTAAAGCGGTTTTTCCTCGAAGATGCCGTAAATATGGGCTTTCGAGTTCACAGAAAATATACATCTTATGGTTGTTTTGCATAAAATATTGCCATAGTTTAACATAAAAATTGTTAAAATAGAGAGTTCTAAAAATTGGCATTTTATGTTATAATGTTACCATTGCTTGATATAAGTTTCACAATGTTATAAATGTGTCATTTGTATCGGGGCTTTGATGATGTTTTAAATACGGAGGCAGGCTTGCTTCCATAGGCATTTGAAAGGAGAAACAAAAAATGTTAAACAAAAAAAGCGTAGACGATTTGAATGTAAAGGGTCAGAAGGTCCTTGTAAGATGCGACTTCAACGTACCCATCCAGGACGGAGTTATCACCGATGACAACAGAATAGTTGCCGCTCTGCCCACCATCAATAAGCTCATTGCCGACGGCGCAAGAGTTATACTCTGCTCACACCTCGGCAAGCCCAAGGAGCCATCGGAGGAATTCACACTTGCTCCCGTTGCAAAGAGACTTTCCGAAAAGCTCGGCAAGGAGGTAGTTTTTGCCGCAGACGATGAGGTAGTAGGCCCCAACGCGAAGGCAGCCGTTGACGCTATGAAGGACGGCGACGTAGTTCTTTTACAGAACACAAGATTCCGCAAGGAAGAAACAAAGAACGGCGACGAGTTCAGCAAAGACCTTGCTTCTCTCGCTGATATATATGTAAACGACGCTTTCGGCTCATCACACAGAGCTCACTGCTCTACCGTGGGCGTTACAAAGTTTGTTAAGGAAGCCGCTGTAGGCTACCTCATGCAGAAGGAAATAGATTACCTCGGCAATGCCGTAAACAACCCCGCAAGACCTTTTGCGGCTATCATCGGCGGCGCAAAGGTAAGCAGCAAGATAGATGTTATCAATAACCTTCTCGACAAGGTTGACATTCTCATCATAGGCGGCGGTATGGGCTATACCTTCTTCAAGTCAATGGGCTACAATGTAGGCAAGAGCATACTTGAGGAGGATAAGCTCGAGGTCGCTCGCCAGATAATGCAGAAGGCAAAGGATAAGGGCGTTAAGTTCTATCTTTCTATAGATACCGTTGTAACAAGCGATTTCGGTCAGGGCAAGCCCAAGCACATCGTTGAAAGACCCAAGAATCCCGCAGACCCCTACATTGGCGACAATGAGGAGGGCGTAGATATCGGCGTTAAGTCAAGAGCTCTCTTTGCAGACGCTCTTAAGGACGCAAAGACCGTTGTATGGAACGGACCTATGGGCGTATTCGAGGTTCCCGACTACGCAGAGGGTACAAAGGCTATTGCTAAGGCTCTTGCAGAGCTTGACGCAACTACCATCATAGGCGGCGGCGACTCTACCGCAGCTGTAAATCAGCTTGGCTTCGGCGACAAGATGAGCCATATTTCAACAGGCGGCGGCGCTTCTCTTGAGTTCCTCGAGGGTAAGGAGCTTCCCGGCGTTGCAGCAGCAGACGATAAATAAAATATTTAACCATTTGTTAATAAAAAGGCTGTTGAGATTTCAACAGCCTTGTAGTATAATCATAAGTATATAAATATTTACAGTATTACTGTAAATTGTAAGGTAAAAACACTACATAGAGAGGGGAAATCCATTATGAGAAAAAGAATGGTCGCAGGTAATTGGAAAATGAACAAAACTCCCAGAGAAGCGGTAGATCTTGTTATGCTTCTTAAGGATAAGATCGACAGAGAGGACATAGATGTTGTTCTCTGTGTTCCCGCAATAAATCTTATTGCCGTTGCCGACACTATCATGCACACCAACATAAAGCTCGGCGCAGAAAATCTGCACTATGAAAACTGCGGAGCTTACACGGGCGAGACATCAGCCACAATGCTCAAGGAAATAGGCGTAAGCTATGTTATAGTAGGTCATTCCGAGAGAAGAAGCTATTTCAAGGAAAGCGACGAGATCGTCAACAAAAAGGTGCTTAAGGCGTTTGAATACGGCATCACTCCCATCATGTGCGTAGGCGAGAGCCTTGAGGAGAGAGAGGACGCCATAACCGTTGAAAAGATAAGGATACAGGTAAAGAAGGGTCTTAAGGGACTTACCGACAAGCAGGCGGAGAATGTTGTCATAGCTTACGAGCCCATATGGGCTATAGGCACGGGCAAGGTTGCCACAAACGAGCAGGCGCAGGAGATTTGCCACGCCATAAGAGAATGTCTTACCGAGATGTTCGGCAAGGATATAGCCGATAAGACAAGAATACTCTACGGCGGCAGCGTAAACGGCAAGAATGCCGACGAGCTCTTCGCAATGCCCGATATCGACGGCGGACTTGTAGGCGGCGCCAGCCTTAAGGAGGACTTTGCAAACATAGTAAATGCAGAGTAAGCCATTTTTAAGCATTAAAAGGAGACGAAAAAATGAGTAAAAAACCTACAGTTTTAATGATATTGGACGGCTTCGGACTCAATGACAATGCGGAGGGCAACGCCGTAAAGCAGGCAAATACTCCCGTCATTGATTCTCTTATGGCGGAGTATCCCTTTGTGAAGGGCTATGCCAGCGGTCTTTCCGTGGGTCTTCCCGACGGACAGATGGGCAATTCCGAGGTAGGTCATCTCAATATGGGCGCAGGCAGGGTCATATATCAGGACCTCACAAAGATAACAAAGTCCATAGAGGACGGAGATTTCTTTGAAAACAAGGAGCTTATGGACGCGGTAAACAACTGCAAGGAGCATGATTCCGCGCTTCACCTCTACGGTCTGCTTTCACCCGGCGGAGTTCACAGCCACATCACACATGTGTATGCGCTTTTGAAGCTTGCCAAGATGAATGGGCTTGAAAAGGTATATGTTCATTGCTTCCTTGACGGCAGGGACACGCCTCCCGCTTCCGCAAGGGGATATATTGCCGAGCTTGAAGAAAAGATGAAGGAAATAGGCGTGGGCAGCGTTGCCACGATATCGGGCAGATACTACGCCATGGACAGAGACAAGAGATGGGACAGAGTTGAAAAGGCTTACAGAGCGCTTGTTCTGGGCGAGGGCGATACGGCAGGTTCTGCCGACGAGTGCATGGCAAATTCATACGGCAAGGAAGTCTTTGACGAATTTGTCGTTCCCTGCGTGATATTAAAGGACGGCAAGCCCACAGCCACAATAAAGGAAAACGACTCTATCATATTTTTCAATTTCAGACCCGACAGGGCGAGAGAAATAACAAGAGCCTTCTGCGATGTGGACTTTGACGGCTTTGAAAGACCCAAGGGATATTTCCCCGTAAAGTATGTGTGCTTCACGGATTACGATGTTACTATAGAGAACAAGGAAGTAGCCTTCAAGAAGGAGAGCATAACAAACACTCTCGGAGAATATCTTTCAAAGCTCGGTCTCAAGCAGGCAAGAATAGCCGAAACCGAGAAGTATGCGCATGTTACCTTCTTCTTCAACGGCGGAGTTGAGGAGCCCAACGAGGGTGAGGACAGAATACTTGTGCCTTCGCCGAAGGTAGCCACATACGACCTCCAGCCCGAGATGAGCGCAATACAGGTTACCGATAAGCTCATAGAGGCTATAGAGAGCGGAAAGTATGACGTAATAATAATAAATTACGCCAACCCCGACATGGTGGGACACACAGGAATAATGCCCGCCGCAATAAAGGCTGTCGAGACCATAGATTCCTGCCTCGGCAGAGTTATGCAGAGCCTTAAAAAGGTGGACGGTCAGATGTTCCTCTGCGCAGACCACGGCAACAGCGACCAGCTCATAGACTATGAAACGGGCAAGCCCTTTACGGCGCATACCACAAATCCCGTGCCCTTTATACTCATCAACTGCGATAAGGCAAAGGGACTCATGGAGGACGGCAAGCTCTGCGACATAGCGCCTACGCTTCTGGATATGATGGACATCGAAAAGCCGAAGGAAATGACGGGTCATTCGCTTCTTATCAAATAAAAAGCAAAAATTTATATAAATTTTTAATAAATGTATAGATTTTTTGTGTAATATAGGTTATAATTATCACTAAGGAAAATTTTGACAAATCTGAAAGGAGAACTAACAATGAAAGGTTATTTAGAAATTGTTGATGTTTTGGCAAGAGAAGTTCTTGACTCAAGAGCTAACCCTACCGTTGAGGTCGAGGTCATCGTCGACACAGGCGACGGCAATCAGGTAATGGGCAGAGCTGCTGTTCCTTCGGGCGCTTCAACGGGTCAGTTCGAGGCTGTTGAAATGAGAGACGGCGGAGACAGATATTGCGGCAACGGCGTTATGAATGCCGTAAACAATGTAAACGACATAATTGCCGATGAGATCATCGGTATGAACGCTCTCGATCAGGTTGCTATCGACGAGGCTATGATAGCTCTTGACGGCACACCCAACAAGGCTAAGCTCGGCGCAAACGCTATATTGGGCGTTTCAATGGCTGTAGCAAAGGCTGCCGCAGAGGCTCTTAATATGCCTTTATATCAGTATCTCGGCGGCTTCAATGCCAAGACGCTTCCCGTTCCCATGATGAACATCATGAACGGCGGCAAGCACGCAGACAACACTGTTGACTTACAGGAATTTATGATCATGCCCGTTGGCGCTAAGTCATTCAGCGAAGCTTTAAGAATGTGCTGTGAGATCTATCATGCTCTTAAGAAGGTATTAAAGAGCAAGGGTCTTGCAACAGGCGTTGGCGATGAGGGCGGTTTTGCTCCCGACTGCGCAACGGCAGACGAGGTTATCGACAACATACTTGAAGCTACGGAGAAGGCAGGCTACAAGCCCGGCGAGCAGATAAGGATCGCTATGGACCCCGCTTCATCAGAACTGTACAAGGAAGACGGTCTCTATCACTTCCCCGGTGAGACAGAGGCAACAGGCGCTTCCGAGGAGATCACAAGAACATCCGCAGAAATGGTTGAATACTACGCAGCACTTTGCGAGAAGTACCCCATCATCTCCATTGAGGACGGTCTTGCAGAGGAGGACTGGGAAGGCTGGAAGATGCTCACCGAAAGACTTGGCGACAAGGTTCAGCTTGTAGGCGATGACTTATTTGTTACAAACACAAAGAGATTACAGAAGGGTATTGACCTCGGCGTAGCTAACTCAATACTTATCAAGGTAAATCAGATCGGTACTCTTACAGAGACCTTCGACGCTATCAAGCTTGCAAACAGAAACAATATGACGGCAGTCGTATCTCACAGATCAGGCGAAACAGAGGATACAACTATTGCAGATATCGTTCTCGCAGTTAACGCAGGTCAGATCAAGACAGGCGCTCCCGCAAGAACAGACAGAGTTGCAAAGTATAATCAGCTTTTAAGAATAGAGGAGGAGCTCGGCGATACAGCTCAGTACCTCGGTCTTGACGCTTGGTTCAACTTAAAGAATAAATAATTGTTTGTTTCTAAACCGCCCGAAAGGGCGGTTTTTTGCATGTCGATAAAATGTTTTTGACCCTTCAGTCGCCCTATGGGTATCAGAACTTTCCCTTCGGGAAAGCGATGCCTTACGGCATCGTCGGATTAATCTTTCCGATTCAAATGCCAGCTTCCCTGCATTGCACCGAAAGATTTATCGGACGCCGCCTAAAGTTGGGGACAGTCCCGGCTTCGCAGGACAGTCCCCCTTGACCGATAGGGACAGCAAAATAAGGTGGCGGCTTTCGGCGTAGCCGAAAGTGTTGATTTCGCAAGGACGCCTTATAGTTCTGCGCCCTTCGGGCAAAATAAGTCTACTGTTAGGATTCAAACATTATAAGCCGTCCTTTAGCCCGATAGGGCTAAGGGAAGGTGTCAATCCGAAAGGATTGACGGAAGGGTCTTATTTGTATAAATATACTTTTTCGACATTCTAAACTGCCCGAAAGGGCGGTTTTTTGTGTGGGAAAAGGCATAAAGCTTTCTTAACTGCCGGTGAGAGCGAGGCTATACGGTATCCCAAAAGGGCGTTGCAAAATCCTGAGAATGTGATATAATGAAAACAAAAATACAGGCATACCGACAATGGGAGCGAG
>CANRNM010000084.1 GCA_947631975.1 uncultured Clostridia bacterium | reverse complement strand
TTGATGTATATGATTCTGCCGGTGGTAACTGGGTATCTTTAAGACAGCTTGTCGAAAGTATGGGTGGAAGTATAAAATGGGATTTTGATATTGATAAAGACCTATGTTATCTTGGAACTTTCAATTTGTTTGGATATGAATATACATATTTTTGTGAGCATAGGTTTGATAGTGATCTTTTTGACAATAGATACAATTTTAATCTTGAAATATTTATGAATCAAGATGGAAAAAACTTACATATAGATGTGACACCTTGGTCAACTGCTTTACCTGCAAGATATATAGATGACACAATTTATGTTTATATTGGTATTGTGCCGGCATTGTTTCCAAGAAACGGATATTTAGGAAGTTTTAATATAAAGGACTATACCTTTAATGTAAAGAAATATGATTTTGAAAAAGAAAAATCCTTGATGATTGAAAAATTTCCGGAAGAAAAACTTAGCAATAACAATAACTATTATACTTGGGAATTTGAGGGTTATGCTGAAGATGATAGCTATATATATGAAGCTTATGGGGATTTCTTCGGTGGCAAAAAAATATACAATAACTATTTTGAATTTGAAATATTTGACAGAATATATAGGCGGACTTTAAATTATATGTCATTTTATGCTAACTATGTAGACCCTCATTATGAGAATGTATATTTTACAACAGAAAATCCAAATGAGCAGTTGTATAAGGATTTGTTTAAGGCATGTTATTTGGACGATTTTGAAGAATATGACATCAAGGTTAGGTACGATGAGGATTTAGAAGCATATGTTGTCTATAATAAGGAATATGAAAATGCAGACAAAATTGATGATAGTTATGCTATAGCGGTTATAAGAAAATTTGATAATGCTGTTTTATTTGTAAATTCTTGGACAAATAGACAACAAGAAAATTAAATATCATGTCGGTAATATGCGAAGGCAAAAAACAGTAATAGTAAAGTTAATATAGCCGATTTTTGTCGGGCTTTTTAATGATCCGAGATCGGCATCAAAGTGTATGTACAGCTTAACAGGAGAGAAAACTAAATGATTTTATATTATCCTACATTTGCAATAAGTCCTGTGTTTATAATACCTGTTATTCTGTTTCTTGTGCTCTTGCATGAATACCGGACCTTAGGCGGTATGATACGGCTTATATATATGCTTATATGGGGAACGGTGTTATTATTGCTTATATCGTGCGATATTGCTTTTTCACTTTTACCGATACTCACATTTGAGCTTGGAGAATATGAAACTGTCGAGGGCGAGGTGCAGGACTTTATACCCAACCGGGAAAGCTTTACAATAAATGGTGTAAAATTTGAGTATTCTGCCTCTGACAACGGTTCACAATACAAGAAGGTATATGATATGGGCGGTGTGATAAGGGACAACGGGCAATATCTGAGAATAAATTATACGGAAGACGGCGGAAAAAATGAAATTTTGGGTATTCAGTCAGCACCGTTCGTTGACCGCCCCGAAAAGAGCGTAAATATGCTGCAGGAATTTTTTATAATACTTTTTCCGTTAGCCGGCATTATAGGCGTTGAGCTTATTTTTGTTTACGGTAAAAGGAAAAGGCTTGCCGTGCTTTATGATAAGAGCTTTATAAGGCGAGTTGAAGTAAATGACGATAAGGCGGTCGTACATAGTGTTATTATGATAAATAATACATATAAAAATCCTAAAAATGTAGAAATATTAGGGTATTTCAGCGACAAAAATATTTTTTCAAAACGATGCCGGCTTACAGCCCGCAATGCAAATACAAGCCTTGAAAGCTTTGAACTCTGCGTGGGGCTCAACAGGCTTGAAGCCTTCTTTACCGCCGAGAATGAAAAGCTCACCGCAAATACAGCTGACGGCAATATAAATTTTATGCTGCCTAAGCTTAAAATAAGCTTTATCGGGAATAAAAAGGGAAAGTGAGCATGATGAAAAGAATAAACAATATACTGCAAAATGTCTGTTGGGTATTTATGTTTGCTTTACTGATTATTGAGTTTATGACCGGCAAGCATAATTATCGGCTGAAATTTTTTGGTATTACTGATTTTGAAACATTTATTGTTGCTCCATTGGTGTTTATAGTATTGTTTTTGTTGTTGAGTTATGTTATACTGCGCCTGAAATACAAAGAAGATATTGAAATTCGCGAACGGGTAATAAACATTGAACGTTTTATTCTATATGTTTTCTACCTTATTTATCTTGTTTTTATTTTTATTGCCTGTTTTTGTCTGTTAAAATGATATTATAGCTCTGCTCTGACACCAAAAGTATTATGCTTTTGGTGAAACGATATACAGAACAGGCAGCAAAAAAAGGAGATACTCCCATGAAATTAAGACATATAATAGCTAAAATATTGTATATATGGTCTGCTGTAACAACGGTTCTTATACTGCTCAGCAATGTACTTGTTGATGGAAGGTTTATGTATCGCGACACATATGCAGATATTTTCCTTACAAAATATATGCCGGAAACGGTTTACAGATTCTTTTCAAGCAGAGCACATTCTTTCGCCTTTGGCTTTCTTTTTACTTTTATTAATTATTATTGCCTTTTGCTTTTGAAGGCATTTAATAAAATTAAGATAATTCCGTTTGCAGTGATATATACATTAGCCATTCTTAACTGTGTCTATATTTTTTATGTAATGTTCACCGGTTAAAATGAGCTTTAAGCATAAATTGCGGGAGGAAGCAAAAATGTCAAAAGATATTTCTTACAAGCAATTATTTTTTATATTATGTATAGTGGTTTTATTCCGGCTGCTGTTTAATTTATGCCTGGTTTTTTGGTTGGAAAGCATAGCAAATATTTCTCACCGGCCGGATGGTGTGCTCGGATTTGTGATATATGCTTTTACAGGTGCATTTCAGATCTTGACAAGCATATTTCTGGCGCCCATATATTTTTTTGCAGGAAGATGTTTAGTCAGAAGAAAATATCTGATAGGGAAAAGAAAAATCATAGTAAGTGTATTTTCTTGTTTTGCCATAACTATGCTGCTTAACTTTATTGTGCCTAAAATAATATATTATGGTGGTATTATATCGGCATTTTTATACACTGTAAATTTGATGTTTTTCCTGCTGGGCTTTGCCGATTTTATAGAGTGTTGATGTATAGTAAAAAAGCCCGACCTAATGTCGGGCTTTTTCATTTCAATCCACATCAATTATATCGTTTTCCCTTGTTGCGACCCATATTCTATAGAAGCCTATCTCCTTTTTGAGCGTTTTCAGAAGAAAAACTATCACTGCCGCGTCGTCCGTCTTTCCCAGCACGGGAATGAATGCGGGTATAAAGTCTATCGGAGACACTATATACAGTATGCAAGCGCCCGCTATAGCCATTGTCCTCTTTGAGATATGCTTGTATTCGCCTCTTGCCCAGTCCTTAAGCATGGCGCAGAGAGTTTTTATATCCTCCTTGTAGCTCAAAAGCTTAGGGGTGGTGTTCACGGCGTGCTTCACATTCTTTATAAATCGGTTTATATCCTCAGCTTTCATTATAAAAGCACTTCCTTTTTGTTATTCGGCTGTAAGCTCAAAGCTGCCGTTTATCTCCTGTCCGTCGACGGACACATTTATCTGCTTGCTCTGCGTTTTATAGCCGGGGCACACTGCCTTTGCCACATATGAGCCGAGCGCAAGCTGAACGCTCGTGCTGCCCTTGCCCACATAGTTGTCGTCTATATATATCTCGGCTTCAGCGGGAGAAGCGCTTAGATTTACCCTTCCCGAGCGGTTGAGCTTTGTCAGATTCACCTTGCAGGTGTTCTGGTCTGCGTCTATGGTTACGCTGCCCGAATAGTTGGAATATCCGTCCTTTGAGGCTCTCACGCTGTATTCTCCGTAGGGCAGGAGTATGGACTGGTTTTCGTCATATTCCTTGTCGTTTATATAGAGAGCGTAATCGCTCACATTTGAATACACCGTCAGCGCACCTGTGTTTACGACTACCTTTGAGAGGTCGAGCACAAACGGCTCCGCAGCCGTAACGGAGACCTCTCTTGTTATGTCGGATATGTTCTTGCCCGATACAACCACGGTATGCGTACCCTCGCCCACGGTTATGAAGGGAGAGGAGAGGTTCACGGCGGTCTCGCTGCCGTCAACCGTTATCTTGGGATTTTTTATGTTGTTTAAGTTTCTAAGCTCAATGGTGCCGTGGCCGCTTTCTATCACAATGTTGTACACCTTGTCAATGTTGCCGTTGTTGTAGCCCGTGAGCTTTATGGTGTCCATATAGCCTATGTTTTCAAGCGTGAGCGGGTTGTTGCTCTTGTCCCTTACGGATATTATGCTCTCGTCGTATTTATAGGACGAGTCCTTGTGTTCCTTTGCGCCCGCGTCAAACTTAATGAGGTTTGCGGTCTTGTTGACCTTTGCGCCCGTGTCGCTGAAGCTCCAAGCTCTCTCGCACACCTTCAGCTCCTTGAGGTTCTTGTCCTTGTCAAAAACATAGGTGTATATGTCGCCCGTCATTATGTCCTCTATTGTGGTAGCCTTGGGCATTATTGACTTTTCGGTAACCGACACCGTGTTTATGGTGTCGTTTTTAAGGTTCTTGAAGGTTATTGTAGACAGCTCGTTTTCATTTGTGGCGGGGTCGGTGCCCGTAACAACGGCGTCTATGTCGGAGCCTATGAGATTAGCCTGCGCCTGTCCCGCTATGTCGTTTGCGGAGAAAGCGTCCGTAGTTATCTCGCCCTGCGAATCTGCCATCATATAGTTATAAACAACGGAAAAACTGCCTATACCCACAAACAGCCCCATGACTGCAACAAGAGTTACCATTATGGGAGTAAGATTATGTCTTTTTCTCCTGTAGTTAGTCAGTTCGTTTTTGCTTTTGCCATTTGCCATTGTACCTCTCTCCAATACTTCAATTTATTTTTGAATAAGATCAAACTTTCCCCTATAACTTATTTTAAATGCAAACAGTTAAAATAACAAGAGTTTTTTTAATTTTAATGCAATTTATCTGTTTTTGTCCCCATATAAATACTAAAATAATGTAGGTTTTTTGTAGGTTTTGCACAAAAGATAAAATAAACGGTATTTTTAATAAAATTTTCATTTGAATTTATGTAATATTGTTGTATAATATAATGATAGATATTTTATAGGGCTTCCCCAATTATTATAGAATATCAAGGAGGATAAATATGTATAAAATCATAAAAAAACAGATGCTTACTCCTACAATTTATGAAATGGAGATAGAAGCGCCAAGAGTTGCGCGCTCTGCGCTTCCGGGTCAGTTCATCATTCTCAGGATAGATGAAAAGGGCGAGAGGATACCCCTCACCATTTCCGACTACGACGCCGAAAAGGGCACCGTTTCTATTGTAACGCAGGCGGTAGGCAAGTCCACCATGCAGCTTATGACCTATAACGAGGGCGACAGCATAGCCGACTTTGTGGGTCCTCTCGGCTGTCCCAGCGACCTTTGCTCCGAGAGCTTAGACGAGCTTAAGAAAAAGAAGATAATTTTTGTTGCGGGCGGCGTGGGCGCAGCTCCCATTTATCCGCAGGTCAAGTGGCTCAAGAGCAAGGGCATCAAGTCCGATGTGCTCATAGGCGCAAGAAACAAAGACCTTCTTATACTTGTGGACGAGATGAAGGAGGTCGCCGAGAATGTCTACATAGCTACGGACGACGGCACAGCGGGCTTTGCGGGCAGAGCTACCGACCTTCTTGAAGACCTTGTCAACAATCAGGGCAAGGAATACAACCATGCCGTTGTGATAGGTCCCATGATAATGATGAAGTTTACATCCATGACTACAAAGAAGCTCGGCATACATACCATTGTCAGCCTCAATCCCATTATGGTAGACGGCACGGGTATGTGCGGAGCCTGCCGTGTGGTTGTGGACGGAGAGGTCAAGTTTGCCTGCGTTGACGGTCCCGAGTTTGACGGTCATAAGGTAGACTATGACGGAGCTATGAGAAGACAGACCATGTATAAGACCGAGGAAGGCAGGGCTAAGCTCAGATATGAGGAAGGCGCTACCCATAAAAACGGCGGCTGCGGATGCGGAGGTGAAAAGTAATGGCTGTAAATTACACAAAGGTTCCCGTGAGAGAACAGGATCCCAAGGTCAGAGCAACAAACTTTGACGAGGTATGCCTCGGCTACAATGCGGAGGAGGCTGTTGCGGAGGCGCAGAGATGCCTCAGCTGCAAAAATCCCATGTGCGTTAAGGGCTGTCCCGTCAATATAAATATACCCGCCTTCATAGGCAGGATAAAGGAAGAGGATTTCGAAGGCGCGGCAAAGGAAATTGCCAAGTATTCGGCGCTCCCCGCAGTATGCGGCAGAGTTTGCCCGCAGGAAACACAGTGCGAGGGCAGATGCGTGCTCGGCAATAAGGGCGACGCCGTTTCAATAGGCAAGCTCGAAAGATTTACCGCAGACTGGTCAAGAGAGCACAACATCGACCTTGTTGAAAAGGCAGAGCCCAAGAATAAGAAGGTAGCCGTTATAGGCGCAGGTCCCGCGGGACTTACATGCGCGGGCGACCTTGCAAAGAAGGGCTATGACGTTACCATTTTCGAGGCGCTGCATAAGGCGGGCGGAGTTTTAAGCTACGGCATACCCGAGTTCAGACTTCCCAAGAACGAGGTCGTTATGCACGAGGTGGAGAACATCAAAAAGCTCGGCGTAAAGATAGAAACAAATGTCATAATAGGCAAGACCGTTTCAATAGACGAGCTCATGGAAAAGGAGCATTTCGACGCCGTATTCATAGGCTCGGGCGCAGGACTTCCCAAGTTTATGAATATACCGGGCGAGACAGCCATGGGCGTTGTTTCGGCTAACGAGTATCTTACAAGAGTAAACCTCATGCGCGCCTTTGACGACGAATACGATACTCCCGTCAGAACGGGCAAGAAGGTTGCCGTAATAGGCGGCGGAAATGTTGCTATGGACGCCGTGAGAACAGCCTTAAGACTTGGCGCAGAGGCGCATATAGTCTACAGAAGGAGCGAGGCGGAGCTTCCTGCCAGAATTGAGGAGATCCACCACGCCAAGGAGGAGGGCGTTATTTTCAATACGCTCACCAATCCGGTTGAGATACTCACGGACGAAGAAGGCTGGGTATCGGGCATGAAGTGTATCAAAATGGAGCTTGGCGAGCCCGACGAGAGCGGCAGAAGACGCCCCGTTGAAATTCCCGGCTCGGAGTTCGTTATGGAGGTAGATATGGTAGTCATGAGCTTGGGCACATCGCCCAATCCGCTCATAAGCTCCACCACTCCCGGACTTGACACCAACAAGTGGAAGTGCATAGTTGCCGAGGAGGACACTGGCCTTACCTCAAAACAGGGAGTATATGCGGGCGGCGACGCCGTAACGGGCGCGGCTACCGTTATACTTGCCATGGGCGCAGGCAAAAATGCCGCCGAGGCGATAGATAAATATTTGAGTGAGTAAAAAAATTTTTTCATTCCTGTCCGTAAGGGCAGGAATTTTTTTGCAATAATTAAGCCGCCTTTTTAAACATAAACCAACTTTATATATTAAAATTTGATTAGAAAATTTTTTTTCATAGCTATTATATGACAGAAGTTTTATAATTTAATTAAACAAAAAAGAATGGAGGTAAAGAAAATGAAAGGAAATTTAAAAAGAATTTTAGCGGCGTGTGTTCTGCTGCCTGCTGTTTCTCTTATGTCCTTCGGCTGTTTGACATTCGGCGCAGGGGAGGGTACGGAGATCGTAGTCGACAGATCTATAGCCGCAAGCGACCCATCGGCGAACATCTATAAGACCGTTCAGGAGGCTGTTGCGGCTGCTCCCGCAGGCACGGAGGATAACCCCACGGTCATAAGGATAAAGCCAGGCGTTTATCTCATGAACGGCGATGATAAGGTGAACGGACTTATAATAGATAAGGATTATCTCACTATCATAGGCGACAGCGACAAGGCGGAGGATGTTGTGCTTGCCGATAACAGGGGCAACAATCAGGGCGCTTCGAACAATGCCAACAGTGCGTCGGTCATGTCAAACTGTACGGGACTTACAATGAAGAACATATCCATATATAATTACTGCAATATGGATGTGCCGTTTGAAAAAGACCCGTCGCAGGCGCTCAAAAGAAGGTCTGATGTTGAAACACAGGCATTTGCTTACATAGGCATGGGCGACAAGCATATATATGAAAATTGTCATTTTATGTCAATACTCGATACCATGAGCTGTGATGCCCGTTCTTATTTCAAGAATTGCTATGTACAGGGCACAAATGACTTTATGGGAGGTTTAGGCGAGCAGTATTGGGAGGACAGCACCATAAATTCGCTCAGCAATCACATCATAGGCGGCGGAAACAAGGTGATATTCAACAAATGTACCTTCCTTTTAAACAAGACTTCCGACTCCAGACCCACATATTTCTGCAAGGGCTGGACTACTGTAACGGTTATGAATTCCGTAATACCCACGCAGAAGGGAGCTTATCAGTGGACTCCCACACTTCCGGGACAGTTTATGTTCAGGTCGTATAACAATAAAAACGATGAGGGAGCGCCTGCCGAAATCATAGACAATACCTGCGGTTATGAGCTTACGGCAGAGCAGGCGGAAGCCTTCAATCCCTACAATATATTAAGAGGAAACGACGGCTGGGATCCCGCAGGAGTAAAGGCTCAGTATGAAGCCAAGGGCCTTATGCCGATGTATGTATATGTAAATGACGCTGTTACGGTAAGAATGGGCAACGACCCCGTAACAATAAGTGCTTCTGTTTATCCCGCGGGAGCAGACCAGAGCGTAAGCTTTACTGCGGAGGGCGATATAACCATAGCGCCCGACGGAAACAACTGCGCTATTACGGCTGCAAACGACAGCCTTAATGTTACAACGGCGGTTGTAACAGCAACGGCTTCAAACGGAATGAAGAACAAAACTGTGGTTACAGTCCAGCCCGGTATACTTCCCGCTCCCACATTTACCGTACAGCCGAAGTTTACAGACGGCGAAGGAAGCTCGGGACAGGAAAGCAAGTATACGATAGAGGACGCATCAGCAGCTCTTAAAGCAGTGCTCAAAAATGACAAGAGCCTAATTGACACATATGACGAAAGCGGCGACGGTATACTTGATTCGCAGGATGTGGCAGAGATACTGCAATGCGTTCTCGACCCAAGCTATGGCGGAGATGAGCCCGAACAGAGCAAGGGCAGCATCAGCGTGGATTATGCTCTTGATTTGGGTTCGGCTTCAAACGACACCTCTCTTATAAGCTGGTATCGCTGCGATGATGCTCAGGGAAGCGATCCGCTTATAATGGCTGATTCAAAGAGGGATATCCCTACAAAGACATATACCTTCAGCAAGGGCGACATAGGCAAGTATATTATGGTGTCCATAGCCCCCAAGAGCGAATTGAGTAATCCCGGAGAAGCGGTTTCGCTTGTATATCCTGATGTAATAACGGCTGATATGGTAAATAATAACCTCAGCACCAATTTCTTGAGCGTTGTTACTCACCCGCCGTTTATAACGGAGGAAACTCTCGGCACGGCAATAGACAACGGCGACGGCACAACAACTCCTTACAGAAATACTCTTCTTAACAGCATAAAGGATACTGTGCCGGGCAGATGGAATTTCATAGGCAACTGGTGGTATAATAACGGCTTTGGCACATATGCCGACAATGCCGTAGGTATAATAACGGGCACAAGATACGGCAGAGCAATATACACTCAGCCGACGGCAGATTATGGCGATATGACGGCTGTTGCAAGGTTTACTCCCGAAAAGAATGCGGGACAGGGCTTCGGCAGCGCAGGTCAGTATCAGGAGCTTCTTATAAAGTATGACCCCGACACACAGACGGGCTGCGGAATAAGATACACCAGAAGCTCGGAGCTCTCAAACGGCGTTGACTTCCAGCTCTATGAATATAAGGACGGCGAGGGCACTCCCATAGGAGATATAAAGACTATGGATTCAACATTCAGGTCAAATTGTGTTATAACATTGAGCCTTAAGGGAACACAGCTCAGCGCCAAGATAGAAACGGATTATTCATCAACGAGCGATGACGGAACTGTTACAACGGTAGAGCCTGTGGAGCTTACGGGCACAATAACAAATACAACGGGCTTCGGCGGCTTTGAGATATATCATCAAGGCACCACCAGTGCGGGCGGCAGATTTGTATTCACAGGCGTTGACCTTATTTATGAATAATAAAAAGTCGTAATGAAATTGCATTAATTTGAGGCGGGGAAATCCCCGCCTCTTTGAGTTGTTTTTATTTTTTCCGCCTTTGAAATGATAATGACGGGCTTTTGGACTTGGGCGCAAAGTTAGGTAGAACCTATCCCTTTAATTGTAGGGGCGTGCCTTGGTTGCATGGG
>CANRNM010000083.1 GCA_947631975.1 uncultured Clostridia bacterium | reverse complement strand
CTGTCCCTGCAGTACTGCTCCGCAAGGTCATACACAAGCTTTGCGCCGTCTACTGCAAGCTGCTTTATTTCGTCTTTTGACTTTGCGAATACGACCTCTCTCTGGAGAGTTGATGTGGAGTTATAGAGATGTACTATAGCCTTGTGCACGCCCTCGAGCGCCTCGTAGGTCTTCCTTATTATGTGCTCTCTTGCCTGTGTGAGCACCTGTATTGTAACGTCCTCGGGTATGAGGTTCTGCTCTATAAGAGTACGGCAGAACATATATTCCGTGTCGCTTGCCGCGGGAAAGCCTACCTCTATTTCCTTGAAGCCGAGGTCTACAAGATACTTGAAGAAGTTTATCTTCTGTGTCAGGTTCATGGGCTTTTCGAGCGCCTGATTGCCGTCTCTTAAGTCGACGCTGCACCATATGGGCGCCTTTTCGATCACCTTGTTAGGCCACTGCCTGTCGGGCAGGTCAACGGGCGGAAACTGCTTGTAACGATTGAAATTCATAGTTTTTTTCTCCTTTCAAATGATCCCTTTTTTTACTGTGCCTTTATCAATAAAGGAGTATTCTGCAATAAAAAAAGCCTCTGTCTGCAAGAGACGAAGGCTGAAAATACTCCGTGGTACCACTCTAATTCATTGCCGAAGCAATGCACTCTTTCCGGGTACAGGTATTACCGATACCCTGCTCCTCTATCGGTGAGCCTCCGTCTGCACCTACTTTAATAAATTTCAGCACAGCCACTCAAAGGCGAGTTCGGCTGTATGGAAATATCGGCTCGCACCGTCCGCCGACTCTCTTGAAATTCCGCCGCAGCTTACTGCTCCTTATCATAGTGTTACCCTATTGATGTAAACATAATAACACAATGACAGCGCCGTGTCAAGTGCTTTTTGTTTATACAAGTGTTAAATAATTGAAAACAAAAATATAAAAATGTGAAAGTGCCCTTTCGGACGCTTCCGTCATCATGCCATTTTTTTCAATTTTTCCTGGAGAGCCTCCTGAAGCACGGCGGAGAAGTTTATATTGTTATTAAGAGCTTCTTCATTGAGCCATTCGGGTATAGTCAATGTCTTTTTGATCGCTTTGTTGTTATACATTTTCCTGTATTCCAGCGTATCGCAGACAATATAATTGACAAATTCATTTTCATTGGTTTTAATATCGGCGCTGTCTGTAGGCTCGGGTATTTTTCGTCTGTCCTTTTCGTATCCATATAAAGTCAATGCAAGCACATCCTCTGCCATTTCAATAGCTTCCTCCAATGTGCTTCCACAGGTATAACAGCCTTCCAAATCATTGAATACAACGGAATAATTTCCGTCTTCTTCCTTTGTAAATACAGCAGCGTAAACATATTTTGACATATACATTCTCCTTTCACTTTTTTGAAAAAACGCTCGGTTTTAAATGCCTGCGTCCTTTTTTATATTTCTGCAAGTACCCGTTGGTATATCCTGCGACAAATGTCTGGGGACCGCAAACTGCTTTCCTGTTTTGGGACTATACCATATATCATGTTTTTTCCCGTTTCTTAAAGGATAACAACCGTTTTTCTTTAATAATTTTATCAATTCCGAAGTTTTCATTTGTGTTCTCCCTTCTATGGTTCCATTTTAACACGTATTTACACGTATGTCAACAACCTTTATCTGTCATTTTAACACCCCGCCTTACCTCCGTTATACAACTTCTCCCCTTCCTTAGTATTTCGTCATCTTTCGAGGCTTCACCGCCGTCCCTTTGTCGGAATTGCCGATTTTTTGTAATAAAATCGCCCTAATTACAAGGAATAAAACTATTGAAATTTATCCCAATATATACTAATATATAATTAAATAAAAACAAAACGGAGAAATAAAATGGATTTATCTATAATAATAGTCAATTACAACACAAAGAAGCTCACGGAGCAAACGGTGTCGTCTGTAGCCGCCACCACAAGGGGAGTGGACTACGAAATAATAATAGTGGACAATTCCTCCGACAAAAGCGAGACTTATCCCGCCGACGACAGCAGGGTGAAGCTCATACCCAATGTAGAAAACAAGGGCTTCGGGCATGCCTGCAATGTGGGCGCAAACATAGCTATAGGCAGGTACATACTTTTCCTCAATTCGGACACCATCATGCACAAGGGTTCGCTCAAAAAGTGCATAGACTACATGGACAAGCATGTGGACACGGGCTGTCTGGGCATAAAGACAACGCTTAAAAACGGCGATTTCGACCACGGCTGCAAGAGGGGCTTCCCCACTCCGTTCAACAGCCTCTGCTATGTTCTTAAGCTGCATAAGCTCTTTCCCAAGTCCAAAAAATTCGGCGGCTACACGCTAAGCTATTTGAGCATAGACGAGACCAACGAGGTGGACAGCGTGAGCGGAGCCTTCATGCTCATACCCAAGCAGGTGTTGGGCAGAGTGGGGCTATTTGACGAGAGCATATTTATGTACGGCGAGGACATAGACCTCTGCTACAGGATAAAAAAAGCGGGCTACAGGGTGGTATACTTTGCCGAGGCTTCAATGACGCATCTGAAGGGTCAGAGCGGACTTCACACCAAAAATTCCGTCGTCATAAAGCACTTTCACCGCGGCATAAAGCGTTTTTACGATATGTATTATAAGGATAAGTACAATATATTTGTTACTCTGCTCATGCACGGCGCCATAGATTTAAGATGCGCCCTTGCTTTGGCAGTGTCTAAGATAAGAAGGCGGTAATATGAAAACCGAAATACTAATGGCTGTGTACAACGGCGAAAAATATCTGGCTGAACAGCTCGAGAGCATAGCCCGTCAGACCTATACCGACTGGAAGCTCACCATACGCGACGACGCCTCCACGGACGGCTCAATGATAATCATAAGGCAGTTTGCGCGCTGTTTTCCGGATAAGGTCAGTTTTTTTGCAAATGACAAAAATTCGGGCTCGCCCAAGGCAAACTTTTTTTCGCTCATCAATAATTCCGATGCGGATATCATTTTCACCTGCGATCAGGACGACATATGGGAGGAAAACAAGCTTGAAACAACTCTCAAGGCCTTTGAGGGCGCAGATAAGCCCCTGCTTGTTCACACCGATTTGAGCGTCATAGACGAGAAGGGCTCGGCGCTCTATCCGTCCATGATCAAAAAACAGCATATAGATGTCGGTCTCACCGGCATAAACCGCATTATTGTGCAGAATGTCGTTACGGGCTGCACAATGGCGTTCAACAGACAGCTTAAAGCTCTGCTCAAGGAGCCCGAGCTGGTGCCCGTGCATGACTGGTGGATAGCGGCTTTGGCTGCGATATACGGTGATATCGTGTTCATAGACAAATGCACGGTGCGCTACAGAAGGCACAACGACAATGTGTGCGGACCGCAGGATATGTCAAGCCCCGCCTATCTCAACGGCAGACTGCGCGACAAAAAACGCTCCGAAAGAATGTTGGAGCTTGGATACATAATGGCTCTGGAGCTCTTGGAAAAATACGAGCTTCCCGCGGAAACGGAGCGTATGCTCAAGGCTTATGCCTCCATGCCGCAGAAAAATAAGCTCCAAAAGCTGGGAATTATATCAAAATACGGCATATGGAAAAGCGGATTTGCAAGAAAGCTGGGACAGCTTTTGTTTATGTAAGGAGTTTTGTATGATACTTAAGAAAATAGGGAACTACGGCAGAAAAAACGGAATAAAAGCCCTTGCGGTAAAGCTTGGAGAAAGGCTTGAATACAAGCTGGAGGCAGGGAGATACACAGCCGCCAACACCCCCGACGGCGATACTCTCGCCCTGCAGAGGCTTGAAAAATATGACAAAAAAATAACTGTAAGCATATGCGTGCCCGTTTACAATACGGACAAAAAAATGCTGGAGCAGATGCTTCTTTCCGTGCTCGGGCAGACCTATGCCGACTGGGAGCTTTGCATTGCCGACGGCAGCTCGCAGAGCTATGCCTACATAGAGAGCATGGTGCGCGGACTCAACGACAGCAGGGTCGTATACAAGCGCCTTTCCCGCAATATGGGCATATCCGTCAACAGCAACGAGGCATGCGCCCTTGCCACGGGAGAATACATAGCGCTTCTCGACCACGACGATGTGCTTTCGCCCGACGCGCTCTATGAGGTGAGAAAGGCGATAGACGAGGGCGCGGACTTCATATACAGCGACGAGGCGAGCTTTTCGTCCAATGTAAAGAGACCGGATATAATACATTTCAAGCGTGATTTTTCAATATTCGACCTTCGGGGCAATAACTATATATGCCATCTCTCGGTATTCAAGAGGTCGCTTTTTGAGGCTGTGGGAGGCTTCAGAGCAGGCTTTGAGGGCAGTCAGGATCACGACCTTATATTGAGGCTCTGCGAGCGTGCGCAGAAAATACACCACATTCCAAAGGTGCTCTACAACTGGAGAGTGCATAGAGGCTCCGTAGCCTCGGACATAGAAGCAAAGCCCTATTGCGTAACATCGGGCATAGAGGCGGTGAAGGACCATCTCAACAGAATGGGCATACCTGCGGAGGTAACAGGCGCAACCGAAAACGCCTCCGTCTACAGAGTGAAATACACCTGCCTTGTGAAGCCTGCCATAATAAACGACATAGAGAACATAAGGGGCGTTACAAACGAATATATAATAGTCGCCAAGCCGGATATAAGATTCCGCGCAGGCTCCGTTAACGAGCTTTGCAGTATATTACAGCTTTCGGGCGTGGGTATGGTCGGCGGTATGATAATAAGGAACGGACGCATAGAGCACGCCTCGCTCATGCAGGGTGCGGACGGGCTTTATTCGCCTTATTCGGGAATGTCCGCCCTTAGCGAGGGCTATATGAAGCGCCTTAAATATGCGCAGGGCGCGGACGCTCTGCCCTATCAGTTCTTCGGCGTAAGACGCTCCGTGCTTGAAAAAATGGGCTGGTTCGAGGAAAACCTCAGAGAGGACGATAAGCTCGCGGATATGTGCCGCCGTATGAAAAAACTCGGCTATGATATAGTGTTCGACCCCTACGCCGTTGCAGAGAGGGGATAAACTGCACAAAAACCATACCCCTAAATTATGCAAAGTGTAAAAATTTAGCTTCACTGCATTAAAATTTATATTTTCCCCTTGCACAATTATTTAAAAATGCTTATAATTATTTTAACAGATGTGCTCATGTCAAAGAGCCGGTTCTGTTAAAGAAGACGATAGTTGACATACATAGTTATGGCTCCATCATCATCACATAGCTTTGTGTATCAACTATTGCCTTTCTTTAATAATGAAAGGACAGTGTTCATTAACCCCAATTTCAAATGTAACATTGCCTTTCGCTCATATAGAAACAATATCGTTATACCTGCGATACTTTGCCTGAATTGTCGTACGGTGTGAGGCTGTTGTTTTTTTATAATGGAAATTTTCCCTTTCCTGCCACTCGGGAAGGGGCTTATTTCCTGTGCGAAAGGATATTCTATGCGAATGTCCTTATTTTTTTCTTTGGTGGGAATCTAAACAGAAAGGGAGGATTTAAATTATGAAGTTAGATTTCAAAAGAATTTTAAGCTTTGTGCTGGCGTTGGTTATGACGGTCGGCACATTGACGGTGGTGAATGTGAGCAGTGTGTTTGCGGTAGAACAAACACCGGCTAAATCAAGTTACAATCCCGACACAGGCGAATTTTTACTTATTGCTGATGATTTTGCAAATGGAAAAAGTGTAAGTGATACAGCGACATTGCCTTCATTAAGTTCAAATGCAACTGCAGCAGGAATCAAATTTGGGTCAAATAATAGGACATATAAATACCAAAACTATGGTACAGAGTATAGTACGCCCACAAATGAAGAAAAATATACTTTTGACAAGGAATTTACTTCTACAAATAATGACACAATTACTTTTACACCAAAGAAAAAGGGTACATTAAATGTCTATCTATATAATAAAAATAATAATAAAACAATTACAATAGATTATACAACAATTATCGGTAATAAAAAAGAGGAACAGACACCAGAGAGACAAAAGGTAACATGTATACCAGTAAAAGTGGATTATTATGATAGTTCTGCACCTGAAAAAACTTTACCAGAAGTTAAGATTGCCCTGTCTTCAACAGGTATAACACTTCTCGCAATAGAATATGTTGCTGATGAGGAAACAAACGCTACAGGATGGGAGCTTGACTTTAGCGGTTCTGATGTTGCTTCTGAAATGCAGAGCAAAATAGGTCTTTTAGATGATAACAGAACACAAAGCGACAACTGGCTTACATATAGCGGCAATGACTATATTGTAAATCCCGATAGAGAACATATTACAGAAGGCAGATTAGAAGGTACAGTATACAAGTATACTCCTATGATGTCAGATTTCATAAAGACCGTAGGCTTTTTACCCAATGATATTGAATTTACAAATGCCGATGGTTCTGAAATTACAGGCAAAAGGTATGTAAATCTTGACTGTGAAATACATGGAGATTCCGTACACACCATTTATATTGAGAATGGAAAGGGAAAAGGTACGGTTACTGTAGATCCCGAAAACAACAATCGTCCTCTTGAAGTTCCGGCTGATAAAACGGACGGCAAAATATGGCTTCCAGAGGATACATATTATGTAAGTATCGCAGGCGGTAAAGTTGAAATGTCTAAGCCAACTGTTGATGAAACAGACAAGACTAAAATAACAATAAATACAGGCGATACCGAGTTAAAGGGTAAATTTACAGCAGATACCCTCAAAGACATCAACGACGATGTTATAGGCACTGAGATAGATCTTACAGCAGGTCTTAAGGTAAACGATGGTGTTGACGAGGCTTATATAGCCGATGGTTCCGTCATAGGAGACGGATATTTCCAGGTAAACGGAAACCAAAATAACAAAGGCGACTTTGCTCTCATAAGAAGCGAGCATATGAGCGAAGACGGCGAAAGAAGCAATGTTGAAGCTCTTGAGCTTAAGACTATGGTTGACAACTCTGCGGCAAACAGCAGTCTGAGATTCCATATATCGAAGGAAGCGTCGCCCAATCTGAGCATAAGAGTAATATGCTCAAGCTCTGACGATACGGATCATCCTTCAAAGATAGGCTTAAGAACAGGTAACGGTTTTGCGGATACTCCTAATCCCGTCGGTACTCCGGAAACGATCCCCGCAGAAAAGAACAGCGCTGCAAATACTTATACATTTACTGTGGAAAATCTTAATCCGGACGGATACTATGGTATATATAATGCAGGCACGACCGAAACAGAGGATGACGTGAGAATATACAGAATAGAGTTCTATAAGGCTCAAGCACCCGCTACCGCAACTCCGGAAGCAGCAAAGTATGCCTTCAAGGCGCAGGCAGAAACTACGGGTCGTCTTGTAACAAAGGACAAGAAGGATCCCGGTTACAATGGCGCTTATGCAAACAATGATTCCGACAAACTTTATGTAGAGATAGCAGATAAAAAGGCTGTACTTCATGACACAGATAATAAAAATTCTGTTGAAATGATAATGCCTCTTGTGCATACTGACGCCGATGGCGTTACCAGCGGCACAGTCAAATTCTCCGGTGACCTTACATTGAAAAATAACGTCGGTTCAAAGTGGTCCCTTCTGGATTTCATAGATAGTGAAGGCAAGACTGTTGCAGCTATAAGGGTAAGTAATGGTGCAAGCAGCTCAAGTACCGACTATCATGGTGACCCAAACACCGCAACAGGCGAGAAATATTCTTTGGCTGTTCCTTACGAGTTTAAAAGTAACTCAACTACGGTTAATACATATGATTATTATGAAACAAGTGTAGTCAAAGCAACAAAATCTCTCAATTATGATATAACATTTGATTACACGAACAGCACTATAACATTAAATGTAAATAATGCAAAAGCAGAAGCAACAAGTGTATCAAGAATGCCCGCCATTGCAGAAATAAAGGCTATAACAGGCAGTTCTGCAATCGACAGAGATTATGAGATAAGCGACATAGATATTGAAGCAACTTCCGCAACAAAATATACCGTTAAGCTTTCGGGAAATAACAATGCTGGAAGTGATGGAGCTGTAACTCTTAAACTTATGAAGGGTACACAGCAGGCGGGTTCGGTAGAAGTAAAAAATGGCGCTTTCAGTGATAAGGAGATAAAAAACCTTTCGGCAGGTACTTACACGCTTGCGGCTGACGGCTGCGTAGTAACGCCTAAGACTATCACCGTAAGAGACAACGGCGAAGCCGATACTCCTCAGTCATTCACAGACATCAATATAGAGACATCCTACAATGTGACTGCATTGTTTAACTTTGCAAGTGACAGCGCAGATGCAGATGTAAACATAAGCATCACAAAGCTTACGGCTGACGGCGCTGCTGACGGTTCTGCTAAGACTATAAAGGCTCAAACAAGCTTTGCTGAATTTGAGGATGTAGCTCCCGGTACTCAGTTCAAAATTTCCGGTACTTCAAGAAATACATATCAGTGGCTTTCAAGAAGAAACGGTGTAGTTGATTCAAGCGAGAGCTTTGAATATGCCAACAAGGACGATATAAAGTTCTTCAACGGAAAGAGTAGCAAATACTTCGTATATACTGTTCCCGACAATGAGACCGTAAAGAGTTTAGGTACGGGTAATTACGGTGTTCAGTTCAAGGCTGAGGAAAAAATTGTTAATTTGGATCTGACCCATAAAAATATAAAGGGTAAGAATAACGACAAAACGACAAGCTTTGGTCAGTATGGCTTCGGCGAGGACAAGAAAAAGGTGTGCGGCGGCAAGGACGCAAGAGATAATGTTGCGGAATATAGATTTGAAACGGCAGGTATGGACGATTATATTTCCCATTCCTACTGCGCAACTGTATTCAACGGCATACTCACCGAATTTGCAGGCGAAAAGGCTGACATAACTACAGGCAACGAGTTCGGTATACTTAATAAAGACGGCTACGGCGCAAATACTTTTATCAAGTTTAAAGTAGACAGCTCAGTTGTAGGAGCTGAGGGCGAAGAAATACAGGCTATAGTAGACAGAAGCGGTGATGCCATTGAAGTATTTAGTGGCAGCGATGGTAGTAACAAAGTTGGCACAACAGATATAATGAATACAAAGGGCGATAAGCCGGCAAAGCAGGTATTCACGGTTAAAGCAGGCGAAACTTACACTATAAAGAGTAGTATGGATGAGTCTGTGATTGGTTCTTCTAAAAAATTAACAGGCAGAACCTATGTCAAGTCCATAAGAATATATAATCCTAACAATATATTTGACAATACCAGCACCGATGTTGGGGGAACAAATACAAAGACGGATATGGGAACAGCACAAGCGCTTTCAACCTCAAACAATGCTCTTTATACAAAGATACAAGCTGACAACGCTGATCCTAAGGATCATATATTCAGAGTAATAGGTACTATACATCTTAGCGGAAGTATGGATAAGGCATCGGCAGAGTCCGAGCTTGCAAATATTGAAGCTGTAGGTTTTGATGTATATAAAGAGTCGGATTATAAAGAATATGAAGAAACCGGTGCTGTTGACGGAAACCATGTAAATGCAAATTCAACATTAAAGGGTGGTAGTGTAGCAAATAAGACTCCATTGAAAGTAATAGAGTTCAAGGATGTTGCAAACTCATCCGTTGATACGGACGGTGATAAAGAAGCTAATATGGGTACAACCGATGGAACAATGTTCAGTGAGGTATATGTACAGACATTCTATGCCGCATCCGAAGCAATGGTACTTGTGCCTTGGGTACAGTATAAGTCATCTACAGCTAAGGTTTATTCACTTATTAAAAAGGATGACCCTGCTAACAACATCGTTCTTGATCCAAGTAAAGCTTAATTATAGGAGGTAATGAACTATGAGAGAATATGAAAAACCATGCATGACAGTTACTTGCTATAATGCTGTGGATTTAACAAACATTGAACTTATCACATCATACGCTATCGGTCTTAAAACACCGACAGACGGTATGTCAAAACAGTCATTCACATTGCATAAGTAACAAAACAATCGGGCTGAGGTCTCCTCAGCCCGATTTTATTATTGCTTGACATATGGTATAAAATATGTTATTATATAAGCACAAAGAGAAACAACACAGTTGTTCCTCACTAAAGTTTTACAGTTAAAATAACTGCTCTATTTAGTTTTGGTAGGACTACTGAGAGCGGTTATTTTAATATGCACAGAATTAAATATGTAAATATCAACACATCTCTGCAAAGCAGCAGAAACAGTATCAATTTCAAATACTTTTTCATAATACATACGATTCCTCCCTTCATAAAATCCCAAAAACATTTATCCTAAACCATAGGCATCATATCCCTAAGAATTATGTAAAAGTGAGGAACAACCGCTATATTGAATCCCTTTGTGAGATCAAGGCTTCCGCCTATCCCTAAATATATTATAGCATATATTGCATAACAAGACAATATATAATTA
>CANRNM010000082.1 GCA_947631975.1 uncultured Clostridia bacterium | reverse complement strand
CAAAACATAAGAAATGTTATAAACCGGGCGTGCAATGCACGCCCGCAAAAATTTATATAACAATTATAGTTCATTACCACAAAAAACTCCCGCCGAAACGGGAGTTTTTATTTATAACTTATTCATTTATCCACTTCAAATACGCATTTATATAAAGATCCAGATTGCCGTCCATTACGGGCTGGACATTGCCTGTTTCGGCGTTTGTCCTATGGTCCTTTATCATATTGTAGGGGTGGAAAACATAGCTCCTTATCTGGGAGCCCCACGCGATATCCTTCACCTCGCCCCTTATGCCCTCGAGCATTTCGCCCTGCTCCTTGAGCTTGAGCTCATAGAGCTTTGCGCGGAGCATCTTCATAGCCATATCCTTATTCTGGAACTGGCTTCTCTCGTTCTGGCACTGCACAACGGTATTTGTGGGGATATGCGTTATTCTTATGGCGGAGGAGGTCTTGTTGACATGCTGACCGCCCGCGCCGCTCGACCTGTAGGTATCTATCCTCAAATCGTCGGGATTTATTTCGACTTCTATTTCGTCGTCTATTTCGGGCATGACATCACAGCTTGCAAAGGAGGTATGCCTTCTTCCGCTGGCATCGAAGGGGGATATCCTGACAAGGCGGTGTATGCCCTTTTCTCCCTTTAAATAGCCGTAGGCGTTTTCTCCCGTTACCATGAATGTAACGGACTTTATGCCCGCTTCGTCGCCCTCCTGATAGTCCATGAGTTCAAAGCCGAAGCCCTGCTTTTCCACCCAACGGCTGTACATTCTGTAGAGCATCGACACCCAGTCGCAGGCTTCCGTTCCGCCCGCGCCCGAATGAAGCGTAACAATGGCGTTGCAGTGGTCGTACTGCCCTCTCAAAAGAGTTGATATTCTGAGGTGTTCAAACTCCTCCTCAAATTCCGCGCGCATTTGCTTTGCCTCGTCCACAACGGAGTCGTCGTCCATCTCGTTGCCCATTTCAATAAGCGTGAGAAGGTCATCATACTTTGTTTTGAGCTTGTCGAAGCCCTCTATTTTGTTTTTGAGCTGCTTGGTCTGCTGCAGATTTTTCTGCGCCTTCTCCATATCGTTCCAGAAATCGGGATCGCCCGCTATTTCCTCAAGCTCCGCAGCCTTCTGCTTTGCCTCGTCTATGCTAAGAGATTTTTCAAGCTCCTTAAGGCTGTTTTCATATGGCGCAAGCTCCGTTGCCATTTGGTCAAGTTCAAATATCATAAAATCACCTTTCTAAAAAAAGAGGGCTGACACAAAATCAAACAATTTTGCACAGCCCCGATAAAAAGCTTATGCAGACCTGCCGCAGCAGTGCTTGTACTTCTTTCCGCTTCCGCACGGGCAGGGGTCGTTCCTGCCGACCTTCGCCTCTTTTCTGACTCTTGTTGTGCCTCCCGCGCTCTCGTCCCTGTTGGTAGATGTGGGCTTTGCAACCTGTTCTCTTTCAAGCTCCTGCTCGGGAGTCATAATTCTTATGTTGTACAACGTCTTTACAATGTCGTTCTGTATATTGTTTGAAAGCTCCTCAAACATATCGTAGCTTACAAACTGATACTCAATGAGCGGGTCTCTTTGAGCCAAAGCCCTAAGCATTATGCCCTGGCGCATCTGATCCATATCGTCTATATGCGCCATCCACTTGGTGTCGACAACTCGGAGAGTAACAACTCTTTCAAGCTCTCTCATCATTTCGCTGCCGTATTCCGCTTCCTTCTTGTCATACTTCACAACGGCATCGTTATATACTCTCTCTATAAGCTGTTCCTTTGTGAGCTTATTTTTGTCCTCGTCGCTTAATATATACATGGACTCAAAGTTGAAATAAGGTCTCAAAAGCTCGTTGAATTCAGCCATATCCCACTCGTCGGGAGCGTCGGCATTGAGGCATACGCTGTCCGCGCACCTTGTGATGACAGCCTTTATCATATTGAGTATCTTGTCCTTGAGGTCGGCGCCCAAGAGCACCTCTTTCCTCTGGGCATATATTATTTCTCTCTGCTCGTTGTTCACCTGGTCGTAGTCGAGCAAACGCTTTCTTGCCGAGAAGTTGTTGCCCTCTACCTTTTTCTGGGCGTTTTCTATAGTCTTGGTAAGCATTTTGGCTTCAATGGGCTCGTCCTCGGGAAGACCGAGCTTCTTTATCATCTCGGCTGTTCTCTCGGAGCCGAAAAGCCTTAAAAGGTCGTCCTCAAGAGATAAATAGAACTTGGACTCGCCGGGGTCTCCCTGACGACCCGAACGGCCTCGAAGCTGGTTGTCTATACGCCTTGACTCGTGTCTTTCCGTACCTATTATCTTAAGTCCGCCTACCTCTACAACGCCCTCGCCGAGCTTGATATCGGTACCACGGCCTGCCATGTTGGTGGCAATGGTAACGGCGCCCTTTTCGCCTGCCATGGCGACAATCTCCGCCTCGCGCTTATGGTTCTTGGCGTTGAGCACCTCACACTTGACGCCCTCGCGCCTTAGCATATTGCCGAGCATTTCGGAAATTTCAATATTGACAGTACCCACAAGCACGGGCTGTCCCTTCTCGTGAGACTCTATTATTTCCTTTATTACGGCTCTGTACTTTGCAGCCTGCGTCTGATACACAACATCGTTCAAGTCTTTTCTTATGACGGGCATATTGGTGGGAATACACACAACATCCATGCCGTATATTGCCCTGAACTCGGCTTCCTCTGTTTGAGCGGTACCCGTCATGCCCGATTTCTTGGCATATTTATTAAAGAAGTTCTGGAAGGTGATGGTCGCAAGCGTCTTGCTCTCGCGCCTTACCTCCAAGTGCTCCTTAGCCTCTATAGCCTGGTGAAGACCGTCGGAATATCTCCTGCCTGGCATCATTCTGCCCGTGAATGTATCTACGATAACGATTTCCGGCTCGCCCTTGTCGTTTTCGGTAACATAGTCCTGGTCCTTGAACATATTGTAGTTTGCCTTAAGAGCGTTGTTGACATGGTGCTGAAGCGCCATATTTTCGGGGTCGGAGAGGTTCTCCACATTAAAGAATTTCTCCGCCTTTTCAACGCCCTGCTGGGTGAGGGTCGACGTCTTTGCCTTTTCGTCTACCACAAAGTCGCCCTCCTCCTTGAGCTCCTCTCTTATGAGGGGATTCATTGCCTCGTCCTCGTTTAATATCCTGCCCTTTGTAAGAGTCTTTACAAATACGTCGGCAAGCTCATAGAGCTTTGTGGACTTGTCGGACTGACCCGAAATTATAAGGGGCGTTCTCGCCTCGTCTATAAGTATGGAGTCCACCTCGTCGATTATGGTAAAGGGAAGACCTCTCTGCACAAGATCCTTTTCGTAAACCACCATATTATCTCTAAGATAATCGAAGCCCAGCTCGTTGTTTGTGGCATATGTTATGTCGCAGTTATAGGCTTCCTGCCTTTCCGTTCTTTCAAGGTCGTGGAGTATGACGCCCACCGTAAGACCAAGGAACTGATGCACCTTGCCCATCTCCTCCGCATCTCTCTTTGCAAGGTATTCGTTTACCGTTACGATATGCACGCCGTTGCCCGTAAGCGCATTGAGATAAGCGGGACAGGTGGAAACAAGAGTTTTTCCTTCGCCTGTTTTCATCTCGGCTATTCTGCCCTGATGGAGCACGATACCGCCTATGAGCTGAACGTCAAAGTGCCTTAAGCCCAGCACTCTCTTTGAGGTCTCCCTCACAACGGCAAAAGCCTCGGGGAGTATATCGTCAAGAGTCTTGCCGTCGGCAAGCTGCGCCCTGAACTCGTCCGTTTTGGCTCTGAGCTCATCGTCGCTCAATGCCTCCATTTCGGGCTCAAGCGAATTTATTTTATTTACTATGGGCATTATTTTCTTTATTTCCTTGTCGCTGTAGGAACCGAAAACTTTCTCCAAAAAACTCATTTATAAACACCTCATATTCTTTGGAATAATTTGTACTATTATATTTATTATACTAATTAAGCCATTTTTATGCAATAGCAAAATTCATATTTACGCTTTTCTTAATAATCAGAATACATACTGTATTATGAGCGGAAGTCCGTAGGTAACAAAGCTCATTATAGCGCAGGCAAGCAATATACCCAGAAAAATAGCGGGAACAGCCTTTTTGAGCTTTATGCGCAGAAGCGCAGCCACAAGCGAACCCGTCCACGCTCCCGTGCCGGGCAGAGGTATGCCGACAAAGAGCATAAGTCCCCAGAATTCGTATTTTTGAATGGTGTCGCTCTTTCCCAGAGCGCGGTTTTCAAGCTTTTCCACAATGCCCTTCGTGGGAGAGAATTTCTTTAAGACTTCAAATATCTTGTTTATAAAAAGCAGTATGAAGGGTATGGGGACTATATTGCCTATCATGCAGAGCATGAGCGCCCTTATATAAGGCACTCTGAGCACTGCGGCGGCAATAAGTCCGCCCCTTAGCTCCAGAATGGGTATCATGGATATTATAAAAACCGTCAGATCCTTGTTAAGACCGTTAAGAAGGTCGAGCATTACATCGAGCAGAGCTTCCATAAGAGCCTCCTAAATCCTGTTTATTTTTTCAAGAAACGCTATAAGACGAGTACCGCAGGGCATCATCCTAAGGTCGTCTCTTGTAAATCCCTTTATAAGTATCATAAAAGCAAAGTATACGCCCATGGCTATTATTATTGCCGCAAGGGTTACGGGTGTGTTATGAGGGAACACCCTGTATATGCCGTAATACACCAATATTGCAGAAATACTCATAACTATTGCGGAGGCTCCCGGCTTCAAAAGCATGCCCGCATAGTCGGGCTTTACCTTAGTTGCCTTCACAAGAGCTCTGAAGTTGAGTATACTGCACACTATATAGCACACGGTCGTGCTTATTACAGCGCCCACTACGTTTATGCCCGGTATCGCTATGAGCACATAGTTTACGGGTATCTTTGTGAGCGCGCCCCACAAGGCGTTGAACGCAGGCGTTTTTACCTTGCCTATGCCCTGCAAAACGCCCGTTGATATCTGGCTCAAAGCCAGGAAAATAACGCTTATCGAGCCTACCGTTATGAGCTTTCCTCCGTCGGGATAGCTGGGGAAAAGCATGGCGAGTATCTGACTGCCAAGAGCTCCGAGTCCCGCAGCCGCGGGTATTGAAATTATCATTGTAACTCTCAGCGCCGTGTCCACCTTGGACTGGACGATGCTGTGTTCCTTCCTTGCCATGCTGGCTGCAATGCTGGGTATAACGGCAGTGGCAATAGCAGTGGAGATGGCAACGGGCATTGTGGTAAGAGTTACATATTTTCCGTTCAGCTGACCGTAAAGCGCCTGAATTGCGTCGCCGTCAAAGCCCGCTGCTGCCAGGCGCGAATTTACCATTATCATATCCACAAAGTTTGTCATGCTGAAAATGGCAGTTCCCGTAATTACGGGTATGGCTATGCCCGCGAGCCTGAAGGCTATCTCCCTTCCGCTCTCTATCCTGTAGTCCGCCTTGTCCTCGGCAAAGACTGCGTTTCGCTTCTTTGCCGTGAATATATAGAACACGACAAGTATTATAAGTCCCGAAAAAGCGCCTATGCCCGTACCCATGGTACCGCCTGCGGCGCCGAACTCAACGCCCATATCTATAAGCAGCCAAGCCATATACACGCTGAAAAAGGCATTGAACACCTGCTCTATGAGCTGTGAAAACGCCGTGGGCACAGTAGTGCCGAAGCCCTGGAAATAGCCTCTGAATACAGCCATTATGCCGACAATGAATATTGTGGGCGAGAGCGAATAAAGACACCATATGCTGTCGTACCAGAGCTGATATTTTTCAATATCGGGCTCGGGCAGGAGGCACCAGCGCGTATTCCAGAGGTGAGCTATCACCTGCGCCACAATTATCATGAGCATGGCGCATATGAAGCTTATAACGGCAGTAACCGTCATTGACACTCTGAATATCTTTTTTGCATTTGAAAATTCATTATATGCAAGCTTTTCCGATATCATGCGCGAAATGGCGACAGGCAGACCCGCAGAGCTCATGATGAGGAAAAAATTGTAGATATTATAGCCCGTGGCATAAATGCCGTTGCCCTTGTCGCCTATCATATTGGTAAGAGGCAGACGATACAAGAAGCCTATAAATCTCACAAGTATTCCCGCAGCCGCGAGTATGGCAGCCATTTTCACAAATGAAGCGCCCGTTATTTCGTTTTTCTGTCCGTTCTTATTGCCCATTTCATCACCTTTATCGGTAAGCCGTCCGTCAGTTGTTTCTTGCCGCTTTTCTTCTCTCCACGGGGTCGAGTATTCTCTTTCTTAGCCTTAACGACTGAGGAGTAACCTCCACAAGCTCATCGTCCGAAATAAAATCTATGCACTGTTCAAGGCTCATGACTATATGAGGCGTGAGCTTGAGCGCATCGTCAGAGCCCGCAGCTCTCGTATTGGTGAGCTGTTTTTTCTTGCATACGTTTATGGGTATGTCCTCAATGCGGGAATTTCTGCCCACTACCATGCCCATATAGACCTTTGTGCCCGCTCCTATGAAGAGGTCGCCCCTCTCCTGCGCGTTGAAAAGTCCGTAGGCAACGGCGTCGCCCGTTTCGCTTGCCACAAGCGAGCCCTGACTTCTGGCGGGTATATCGCCCTTATAGGGCTCGTAGCCGTTGAACTGGCTGTTCATTATGCCGTTTCCTCTGGTGTCGGTCAAGAATTCGTTTCTGTAGCCTATAAGTCCCCTTGCGGGTATGTTAAATTCAATACGAGTATAGCCGCCCTGTCCGGGAGCCATATTCACCATTTCTCCCTTTCTGGTGCCCAGCTTTTCTATTACAGCGCCCACATATTCCTCCGGCACATCTATAGTAACAAGCTCCATTGGCTCGAGCTTCTTGCCCTTTTCGTCCGTTTTATAGAGCACCTCGGGGCGGGAAACCTGAAATTCGTAGCCCTCTCTGCGCATAGTCTCTATAAGTATGGAAAGATGAAGCTCGCCTCTGCCGCTTACCTTGAAAGCCTCGGCAACATCCGTATCCTCCACCCTCAATGAAACATCGGTGTTGAGCTCCTTCATGAGTCTGTCCCTCAAATGACGGCTTGTAACAAACTTGCCCTCCTGTCCCGCAAAGGGAGAATCGTTTACATGGAACGTCATTGAAATGGTGGGCTCCGATATTTTGTTTACCTCAAGCGCCACGGGATCGTTTACTCCCGCTATGGTGTCGCCTATGTGTATGTCGGGCATGCCCGATACGGCGACTATGGAGCCTATTGTGCTTTCCTTTACCTCTATTCTTTCAAGTCCTTCAAATTCATAGAGCTTTGTAACCCTAAGCTTTATGAGCTTTTCGGGCTCGTGATAGTTTACTATGCAGACCTCGTCGTTCACCTTTACGGTGCCGTTTTCTATCTTGCCTATGCCTATTTTGCCGACATATTCGTTATAATCTATAGTTGTAACAAGCATCTGAAATTCTGCCTCGGGGTCGCCCTCGGGAGCGGGTATATGCTCAACTATGGCATCAAAAAGAGGCTTCATATTATCCGATGCGAGAGCCTCATCCGCCGTAAGTCCCGCCTTGCCGAGCTTTGCGGAAGCGAAAACAAAGGGCGAATCCAGCTGTTCGTCGGTTGCGTCAAGCTCCATGAAAAGCTCCAGTATCTCGTCCACCACCTCGTCGGGTCTTGCCTCGGGTCTGTCTATCTTGTTGACGCACACCACAACGGGAAGTCCGAGAGCAAGCGCATTTTTGAGCACAAACTTGGTCTGTGGCATGGCACCCTCGTAGGCATCCACCACAAGCACGACGCCGTTGACCATTTTGAGCACACGCTCCACCTCTCCGCCGAAGTCCGCATGACCCGGAGTATCCACAATGTTTATTTTGGTATGCTCATAGTATACGGATGTGTTCTTTGAAAGAATGGTGATTCCTCTTTCCCTCTCTATATCTCCGCTGTCCATTACCCTCTCTCTCACCACCTGATTGGTCCTGAAGGTACCGCTCTGCTTTAAAAGTTCATCCACAAGCGTTGTTTTGCCGTGGTCGACATGGGCGATAATGGCTACGTTTCTGATGTCATCTCTTGTCTTTAACATAAATATATTCCACTCTTTTCTTAAATAGTTTAAAAATACGCATTATCTCTATTTTATCACCATAATAACAATTTATCAAGTGAAAAAACTATTAACATATCAATATACGGAAAGTTTTTTAAAAAAACAAAAACCCCTCATTAAAATGAGGGGAAATTTGTTTATATTCAATTATGCTTCATACTTGCCTAAAGCAGCCTTAACAGCGTCATACTGAGCATCATCATGAACATCGAGACGAAGCACGGAGCTTACATCCAATGAGAAAATACCCATAATAGACTTTGCGTCTACAACATATCTGCTTGAAGCCAAATCAAAATCACCGTCGAAAGTATTGATCGTGTTTACAAAATCCTTTACCTTATCGATCGAATCCAACTTAATGTTTAATGATTTCATTTTAGGTTACCTCCCTTTACTCTTTTACCATAACAGTCTTTTTCAAGAGCTGTTTCAATCGGTTACAAGTCTATAATACCGTTATTTTCAACTTTTGTCAAATATATTTTTTTAAACGCCGTTTTGTAATTTATTAACAAATATGCCCATTTTGCCCCATTTTAATTGTGTATTTTTAAAGTTTAACTATGCAATTTTAACATAATTGAAATCTGTTTTTAAAACAAAAAAAAATTTCAGCATTATTGCACAATATTTAATCTTAATTTTTGTATAAATTTGCCAAAAAAATTGAGTCTAATTTTTGGCTGCGATTCATAGTATAGTGTAAGAAACAATAAGGAGAAAACATAGGACAAACGGCACCAAAGGGGCATAAAAGCTATTAAAGGAGGTAAATATGCAGAGCAGAGATATATATAAGGATATTGCAAAACGCACAGCGGGAGATATTTACATAGGGGTTGTAGGTCCTGTGAGGACAGGCAAGTCCACATTTATAAAAAGCTTTATGGATAAGCTTGTAATACCCAACATACAAAACGAATATGTGAAGCAGAGGGCGCAGGATGAGCTTCCTCAGTCCGCCGAGGGCAGCACCATAATGACAACGGAGCCTAAGTTTGTGCCAAACGAGGCTGTAACCATAAGCCTTGACGACAACATTGATATGAATGTGAGGCTCATAGACTGCGTGGGCTACATAGTGGACGGAGCCAAGGGACACACTGTAGACGACAAGCCCAGAATGGTGTCCACTCCGTGGTCGGATAACAAGATGCCCTTTGCGCAGGCGGCGGAGCTAGGCACGCGAAAGGTCATAAGGGACCACTCCACAATAGCCGTTGTGGTAACAAGCGACGGCAGCATAACCGACATACCCAGAGAAAGCTACATACCCGGCGAAGAAAGAGTTATAAAGGAGCTTAAGGAGGAACAGAAGCCCTTTGTGATAGTTCTCAATTCCGCCTCGCCTTTATCGGAGAGCGCGCAGGCAATAGCAAGACAGATGGAAAACAAATACGGAGCAAGGGTAATAACAACGGACTGCAAAAATATGGACGAGGACGACATAAACATTATACTGGAGGAGGAGCTATATCAGTTCCCCATTGACGAGGTGGACATCGCCATACCCAAGTGGCTTGAAGCCATGCCCTCGGAGCATTGGCTCAAAGAGAGCATAGTTGCGTCCGTAAAGGAAATGGCGCGCGGTATAAGCGGCATAAAGGACATAGCAAAAAATGTGCCTGCGCTCGAAAAAAACGAAAACATAAAAAAGCTTTACACCGAAAGCATAAATCCCGGAGAAGGCAAGGCTGAAATTGAAATAAGCCTTAAAGACGAGCTTTTCTACAACATACTCTCCGAAACAACGGGCATGGAGATACAGAGCGAGTACGAACTGATATCCATGATGAAACAGCTGTCGGAGGCTAAGAGGGAATACGACAAAATAAAGTACGCCCTTGACGAGGTGAACAGAAAGGGCTACGGCATAGTTACGCCGTCGGTGGAGGAAATGAATGTGTCCGAACCCGAAATACTCAAGCAGGGCAGCAGATACGGCATAAAAATAGACGCCGAAGCGCCGAGCATACACCTTATAAAAACGGCTGTGAAGACCAACGTTGCGCCCATTGTGGGAAGCGAGGAGCAGTCGAAGGAGCTTGTGGACTACCTTGCAAGGCAATACAGGGACGACCCGCAGAGCATATGGGACTACAATATCTTCGGCAGGAGCCTTAAGGAGCTTATAACGGACGACCTCAACAGCAAGCTCATGAGAATGAGCGAGGATACGCAGTATAAATTCAAGGAAACACTGCAAAAAATAATAAACGAGGGCAGCGGCGGACTTATATGTATACTGCTGTGAGAAAACGGCAAAAAGGGACAGTACAATGACTGTCCCTCAGACTGTCGAAAAAGTAAATTTATTTCAAATATAAACCCTTCCACCAACCTTCGGTTGGTCCCCCTTCCCTTA
>CANRNM010000081.1 GCA_947631975.1 uncultured Clostridia bacterium | reverse complement strand
ATATATAAAGGACAAAAATATAATCGTGCTTTCCTCCGTGGGCGAGAGCAACTATGTGGAGATAAAGGACGGCATAAGATATATGAACCTCTGCGGAAACGGCGGCAGCGACAGGGCTTATGTGCGCTTTGCGGGCAACGACAACGAGCTTTACTACGAATTTTTCAGATAAATAAAGGAAACACACTATGGCAAATTCTAAAGGCGTGATGGCAAAGGATACAATAATATATATGCTGGCAAAGGGCATAGAGGGCGTTGTGGGCATTGTTACCATGTCCGTGATGACCTATCTGCTGGCTTCCGACCAGATGGGCTATTACTCCACGGTCAACATAGCCATAACCACAATAGGCATGGTGGCTATACAGTGGCTGGTTCAGTCCGTTCTGCGCTATATCAACAAATACGATATAGAAGGCAGGCACTCGGAGTTCTACTCCACGGTTTTCTATGCGTGGCTTAGGGTGAATCTCTCCGTGGTGCTCGCCGCCGTAATTATTGCGCTCATAGTAAGGCTTGGCTTCGGAGGCATGGAGGGGCTTGCTCTCTCTCTCGGCTTTAAGAACACCGAGGCTGTGAGAAGCTTCACCGAGGTCTACAACAGCAGAGTATTTACCTGCGGTGTGCTGTGGTTTGTAACATACAACACGGCGCAGCTCATGATATCCATGCTCGCGGCGGTGAGAGAGGCAAAGCTCAACCTCTTGCTCTCCATGATAACCGTCTGCGGCAGGCTCATATTCATGGTGATATTCTGCAAGCTCTGGACAAGCAGGATAGAGTGGATATTCCTCAGCTATTTCATAACGGACGCCATTGTTTCGGTCATAGGCATGAAAAGGCTTAAAATACTCTACTATATAAAGAGCGGAGGAAGCTCCAAGGATATTTTAAGGGAGCTCAAGGCTTACGGTATGCCCCTCATGGGCAATCAGCTTGCCACATCTATACTCAATCAGTCGGATGTGTATATAATCACAATAATGTTAAGCGCAGGCGCCGCGGGAGTGTACAAGGCGAATTATTCTCTCATTTCAACTGCCTTCACTCTCCTTAACGCCTCCGTAATGCGAGGCTGCTATCCCACCATACTGCGCGCATGGTCGGAGGGCAAGAAGGACGATGTGCAGAGGCTTCTTAACGAAGCCGTGAGAATGTATATGCTTGTCGCCATACCCGCCGTTGCGGGAGTGTTCGCCGTGAGCGATTCGGCGGCATACACTCTCTTTGAAAGTCAGTATGTGGAGGGCCACGGCGTTATGTTCTGGGTGGCTCTGGGAATGATGTTTCTGGGGCTTACGGAGTATTCCATAAAGCACTGGGAGCTGAACTCAAACACAAAAGCCATATTCAGGCGGAGCCTCATAGGCGGAGCGGTGAATGTGGGTCTCAATCTCATTCTCATAAAGACAACGGGAAGCTACATGATAGCGGCTGTTACAACATTTATAGGCTTCTTTGTTTACTTCGTGCTTGCGCGCTTCGGCACAAGGAAGCACCTCAAGTGGAAAATACAGCCCAAGCGCTTTATAAAAATATTGTCCTCGGCTCTTGTTATGATAGGCGTTATAGAGCTTCTCAAAACTATTCTGCCCGACAGCAAAATATGTTTGGCAATATTTATAATTTGTGGTATTATAGTATATGGAGCAATGCTTGTCATCACGGGCGAGGTGAAGGACGAGCTTGCGTTTATAAAAAATAAATTTAAACAAAACTAATATAATTTGCTCCGAGCGGGCAGGAAAGGAAGTTAAAAACCAATGAAAAAGAGCATTTGTGTAATCGGTATCGGCTATGTGGGTCTTCCGACGGCGGCTATGTTTGCCTCAAAGGGACACAAGGTAACGGGCTACGACCTCAACCAAAAGGCGGTGGACGCTCTCAACAAGGGCGAGATAATCATCGAGGAGCCGGGTCTGGGCGAGCTTGTAAAGCAGGTCGTAAAGGACGGCAACCTTGTGGGCACAACGGAGTGCCCCGTGGGCAGCGATGTGTACATCATTGCGGTCCCCACACCCATAAACGAGGACAAGACGGCTGACATGAGATATGTGGAGTCTGCCACAAGAGCCGTTGTTCCCTGCGTAAGAAAGGGCTCTATAGTTATACTGGAGTCCACATCTCCCCCAAGAACGGTAGTAGACCTCATGCTTCCCATACTCAAGGAAACGGGTCTCGAGCTCGGCGAGGAGCTTCTTGTCGCGCACTCGCCCGAGAGGATACTCCCCGGCAGAGTGCTTGAGGAGCTTAGGACAAACAGCCGTATAGTAGGCGGTATAAACGAAAGATCCAGCATAGAGGTAAAGAAGATATACGAGAGCATAGTTGAGGGCGAGATATTCATAACCACCTCGACGACTGCCGAAATGTGCAAGCTCATGGAAAACACATTCAGAGATGTGAACATAGCTCTTGCAAACGAGCTTGCAAAGATGAGCGAGGAGCTCGGCGTAAACTGCTGGGATGTAATAAGGATGGCAAATCAGCACCCCAGAGTAAATATTCTCCAGCCGGGTCCCGGCGTGGGCGGACACTGCATAGCTCTCGACCCCTGGTTCCTTGTTGAAAAGAGCAAAAACGCAAAGCTCATCCATCAGGCAAGGCTCAACAACGACTCCATGCCCGAATTTGTGATGAACAAGATATCGGGCATACTCGGCGGACTCAAGGGCAAGACGGTGGCTCTCTACGGCGTTACCTATAAGCCCAACATAGACGATGTGAGGGAGTCGCCCATAATGCACCTTATGCACCTTCTCGGCAATAACGGCGCAGATGTGAAGGTATGCGACCCTCATGCGGGCGAAAAGGTAGACAACAACTACAGCATAGCCGAGGCTGCAAAGGGCGCCGATATCGTTGTGCTGGGAGTTAATCACGACGAATTCAAGGACATCAACTTTGCTAGAATGGCAGAGAGCATGAGCGGAAAGGCAGTGCTCGACACACGCAACTTCTGGAGCAGAGCGGATGTTGAAAGAGCGGGACTTGACTATATACTTCTCGGCGAAGGCAAGGAAGAGGACTAAAAAAGGTAATTGACTATGAAAAAGGTATTGATAATAGCAAATCAGTTTCCCCCTATGGGAGGCTCGGGAGTTCAGAGGAGCGTAAAATTTGTGAAGCATCTGCGCTCCTTCGGCTACGAACCCGTGGTGTTCACAAGAGAGGTGGGCAATATGCCCCTTAAGGACGAGACCCTCCTCAAGGACATACCCGACGGCGTCAAAATTTACAGAACAAAGCCCTACGAGCTCCCCGAATTGAAAGGCATACTAAGGCTTTTCGGCAAGGCTCTGGGCAAGCTCATAATACCCGACACGGCTTATTTCTGGTATAAGAGCTCGCGCAGAAGGGCGCTTGAGGTCATAGATAAGGAGGGCATAGACATTGTCTACACCACCTCTGCGCCCTACAGCGACCACCTTCTGGGGCTTTATATAAAGAAAAAGAGGAAAAAAATAGGCTGGACAGCCGACTTCAGGGACGAATGGACGAACAATCCCTATATACTCGACAATCCCTATGACCCCATAAGGACGAGGATAGAAAAGAATATGGAGCATAAGGTCGTTACGAGGGCTGATATGCTCATTACCAATACCCCCGTTATGCGCGAAAACTTCATAAGGAACAACAGCCTAAGCGGCGACAACTTCGTGTTCATACCAAACGGCTACGACGCTGAGGACTTTGCGGGCTACGACAGCAGCGCAAAGCCCCATAACGACAGGCTCACGATGGTATACACGGGCGCGCTCTACGGCAGGAGAAAGCCCGACACCTTCTTCCAAGCCCTTAAGGAGCTTAAGGAGGAGGGCAGCATAGACGGAAGCAAAATACTTGTGCGCCTTATAGGAAACTACCACAAGGATAAGCTCCAGGCGCAGATAGACAGCTACGGACTTAAGGAGAGCTTTGAAATAGTGGGCTATGTTCCGCACGATGTCTGCATAGAGCACCAAATGAACGCCGATGTGCTGGTGCTCATAGAGGGCAGCGGAAGAGGCGCGGACGCCTTCTACACGGGCAAGATATTTGAATATATGAATACGGGAAGACCCGTGCTTGCCATTCTCCCCAAGGGCTGTGCGGCAGACCTTGTGAAGGAGAGCAAAATAGGCATAACGGCGGATACCGACAGCGTGGAGCAGATAAAGGGCATAATAAAGGAATACTATGACAAATGGTGCGAGGGCGCTCTCGACTTTAAGCCCGACAGAGGCGTAATAGAGGGCTTCGAGCGCAAAAAGCTCACACAGAGGCTTGCGGAGGTATTCGACAGGCTCGGCAAATAAATCCATACGGTGATAGCATGAAAATTTTACACTTCATAAGCGGAGGAGATACGGGAGGCGCAAAGACCCATGTCCTCACACTGCTTGATAATTTAAGAAAATTAAATATTGATGTAGAGCTTGTCTGCATTATGGAGGGTATATTTACAGAGGAGGCAAGGGAACTGGGGATTCCCGTAACCGTCATACCGCAGACAAGGCGCTATGACCTGTCTGTGAACAAAAAGATATGCGACTATATAAACGGGAGCGGCTGTGATCTGGTGCACTGCCACGGCGCAAGGGCGAACTATATTTCGCTTTTCATAATGCACAAGGTGAAGGCGCCCATGATCACTACCCTCCACAGCGATTATAAGCTGGATTTCAAGGATAATTTCAGAAAACAGATGTTTTACACCCCCATAAACTCCTTCGCCTTGAGGAGATTTGACCATATCCTCTGCGTAACGCGCGCATTTAGGGATATGCTCATTCAAAGGGGCTTCAAAAAGGACAGGATAGAGGTCATATACAACGGCATAGATTTTTCCCCCGAGCTCGAAACGCTCGACAAGGAAAGATTTTACGACAGACTGCACATAGCCTACGACCCAAGCAAAAAATATGTGGGCATTGCCGCAAGGCTTTACGCCGTAAAGGGCGTGGATGTATTTTTGAAGGCGGCAAACGCGCTTGCCAAGCGCAGGAAGGATATAGACTTTGTGGTGCTCGGCGACGGCGAGATGTGGGACGAGTGCAATGCGTATATAGAAGAAAACGGTCTTAAGGACAGGGTGTATATGGCAGGACAGATAATGAACAGCGTTGTGATGAACAGCTTTTACAAGCACATAGACGTCAATACGCTAAGCTCCTATTCCGAGAGCTTCCCCTACGCTCTTTTGGAGGGCGCGAGGATGTCAAAGGCGACGGTCGCAACGGCTGTGGGCGGTATACCCGAGATGATAGAGGACGGCAAAAGCGGATGCCTTGTGCCGTCGGGAGACCACGAAACATTCGCCGACAGGCTTGAAATGCTCTGCGGCGACGACGAATTGAGAACGAAAATGGGCGATGAGTTCTACAGACGGGCGCGGGACAGCTTTTCCGTGGAGTCTATGGCTAACACCCATATAAATATATACAATAAAATAATAAAGGAGCGAGCATGATGAAATTTATAGACGACAAAGGAAAATTATTCGGCAAGGTAAACATTGTGGACATAATAGTTGTGCTTATAATAGCGGCTATAGTGGCTGCCGTTGCGGTGCGCTTCACCTCCGACAAGCTCAACGCCAACGGATTTACCCCCGCAAGCGAGAATCAATATTGCTATGTTACGGCTTATTCGAGCCTTCAGGTGCCCGAGGTGGCAGAGTCGCTCAAGGTGGGCGACCACATAGTGGCAGGCGGAAAATACACCGATGCAGAGATAGTTGACATAAAGGTAGAACCCGCGGCATATGTAGGCGTAAACACCGAGGGTAAAGCCGTATACAGCGAGCACCCCTTATGGAAGGATGTTACCGTTGTAATTAAGGAAAAAATAGACCCCTCAAACATCACCATAAAGGTGGGCGGTCAGGAAGCGAGAGTAGGCTACAGCTACATCGTTAAGACACAGACCGTGGAGGCTAACGCCAAGATAAGAGGCATTGAGTTCAAGCCCGAGTAATTTCCGTTTTTTAAAAGGGAGAAAGCAATGAATAATTCAAATGTTTTAAAAGGCAGCTTTTTTGCGGGCATAATTATATACACAGTAAACGCTTTTGCGCGCGCTTATGACAACAGTGCGCTCAAAAAGGCAGTAAATGCGGTGAGTGCATGCTTTTTGTCGAGCAGGTTTTTTTCTCTGCTTTCGAAATATGCCAACAAAAAGGCATTTTACAGATACAGCCTTATCTATAGGCTCATAATGGCTATAGCCGGTCTTTTTGACAGGCTCTTCGGCTTTATGCACAGGCTCGCCGCCTCTTGGCTTAGCGGCAGCGCGGGTGCCGAAAGGGTAAAAGCGGGGCTTAATGCGACGCTCAAGGAAAAGCTTTTCGGCTTCGGCGTGCTCTTTATGAGCATACCCGTGGGCAGCATGACGGCTATACTCATCTTGGGCGGGATATCCAAGTCCATAATAGCCGCAAGCTGGTGCTCCTTTGCCTTCGGCTTTGCGCTCACGCTCTGCGGAGCCTTTGACGAGACGCTCAAGGAGTGTTTTGTGGTGAGAGGCATAAGGGCGTTTCTTAATATCATTCAATAGATTCATGATAAGTTGGTGGTTTTGTGAGTAACAAAAATATTTTGCTTATAGTTTTGCTGGGTCTTGCGCTGGGCTTCGGCTGCGGAACATTGGGTCCCGTGGCGGCGCTTGCCTTAGTGGGCGCTGTGATAGCGCTGGGCATAGTGCTCTGCCGTTATGAGCTCTCCGTGCTCGTTATAGCGGGCTTCGGCATAATAGACGCGCTTTTGAGAGCCTTCGGCGGAGGCTTGGGCAGCGTGTGGGACGAGCTCTTTCTCATATTCCTTGTTATGCTCTGGTTCTACAAGTGGATAAGGGACAGGAACGACGACGGCTTCAAGACCTCGCCCATGGATATACCCCTTTTCATATTCATAGGCGCTATGATAGTGTGTCTTATTATAAATTCGCCCGACTTCAAGGTGGCTCTGGAGGGCTTCCGCGCCATAGTGCAGTATATGCTGTGGTACTTCGTTGTCATTCAGCTTCTTAGGGGCGAAAAGGACGCAAAGACTGTTACGGCATTTTTTGTGCTCGTGGTGGGCGTTTTGGCTCTGCACGGCATTTATCAGTATATAATAGGCGTTGAGATGCCCTCGGGCTGGGTAGACCAGAACGAGGCGGGAGTGCGAACAAGGGTCTATTCCATATTCACAAGCCCCAATGTATTCGGCTCTCTGCTCACATTGGCAGCGCCCATGGCAATATCGCTTGCGCTCGCTGCCAAGAACGGCAAAGGCAGGCTCCTCTATGCCATTATAGCGCTCTGCATAACGGCAAGCCTTGTCTTCACATCCTCAAGAGGCGCGTGGATAGGCTTTGCGGTAGCCATTGGCATATATGTGCTCATGAAGGACAAGCGTCTCATAATACCCTGCGTTCTGGGCGCTCTGCTGGTGTTCATAGCGGTGCCGAGCGTAGGAAACAGAATAAGCTATATGTTAAGCCCCGAATATATAGAGTCCTCGCTTAAGGGCGGAAGGCTCGTAAGATGGCTCACAGGCATAGAGATAGTTAAGGACTTCCCCGTATTCGGCGTGGGTCTGGGACACTTCGGCGGAGCCGTAGCCATGAACAACGAAATGCGTCTTTTGGTGGACACAAAGACCATAGATACGTTCTATATGGACAACTACATGCTCAAAACGGCTGTGGAGTCGGGACTTGTGGGCTTTGCGGCGTTTATGGCGCTCATGTATTCGGTCGTTATAAACGGCTTCCGCACAATGAAGATATCTGCCACCAAGCTTTCAAAGGAGCTTTCTACGGGCATCACGGCAGGTCTCTGCGGAGTTATAACTCACAATCTGGTGGAAAATATATTTGAGGTGCCCATGATGACAAGTCTTTTCTGGATGTTCACCGCCGTGGTGATGAGCATATGGTATTATCAGTATAAGGCGGACTAAGTTTTTTTCAGCATAAAAAAAAGAGGTAGGACAGTATGGTAAATCTGTTGATAGCAGGCTATCACGGCTTTGGAAACTGCGGTGATGAGGCTATATTGAAGGCGATGACCTCCAACATAAAGGAGTATGCGCCCGATGTAGACATAACCGCCCTAAGCCATAAGCCCGAATTTACTAAAACCGAATACGGCATAAAATCTGTTCAGCGCTTCAATGTCTTTCAGGTTTTGTCTGCCATAAGACGCAGCGACATAATACTGAGCGGCGGCGGAACACTGCTGCAGAACAGCACCAGCACGCGCTCGCTCCTCTATTATCTGAGCATAATAAAGCTTGCCAAGCTTTTTAGAAAGAGAGTTATGCTCTACGCCAACGGCATAGGTCCCGTAACGGGCAAGTTCAACCAGAGCGTAGTGCGCGCGGTAATAAACACGGTGGATGTGATAACGCTCAGAGAGAAGCTGTCGGAGGCAGACCTTAGAAGCCTTGATGTGAGCAATCCCAATGTAACGGTAACGGCTGACGCCGCGTTCAAGCTTAAGAGCGTGGAGGATGAACGCGCGGAGGAGATACTCAAAAACGAGGGCTTCATAGAGAGAGGAAAGCCCAGAGTGGGCGTTTCGGTGAGGGCATGGCATAAGGCGAAGTACGGCGACGACTATATATCGAAGCTTGCGAGAGCCTTTGACAACATAGCGGACACGGGAAAGGAAATAATTTTCCTGCCTATGCAGTTCCCGAGCGACATTGCCATATCAAAGAGGGTGTCCTCCATGATGAAGAACAAGTCCTATATACTGCAAAACCGCTATACGCCGAGCGAAATACTCGGAGTTGTGGGAAGGCTCGATGCCATGGTGAGCATGAGGCTCCACACACTCATATTTGCGGCAGTCAAGAACATACCCATGGTGGGCATAATATACGACCCCAAGATAGAATACTATCTTAAGGAGCTCAATATGCCCGAGGGCGGAGATGTGCGCAAGGAAAAGCTCGACAGCGGCAAGATATCGGACATAACGCTGAATATATTTGAAAATATGGACAAATATAAGTCCGCGCTTAAGGCAAAGGCGGACATAATGATGGAAAAGGCGGACGAAAACGATGTTCTGCTCATGCAGCAGCTGGACATCATAAGAAAGGAAAAGGAGAGGAAAAGAAAATGAAAAGATGGCTGATAGGGTTTTTAAGCGTGATAGCAAGCGTAACAATGGTGATGGGAAGCGTGTATGCCGCAGACGCAGGCTCCGAGGCAGACCCGCTTGTGTCAAAGAGCTATGTTGACGACAAGATAGAGCAGGTGCTCGCAAAGATAGGTCAGAGCTCGGGCGGCACGGCTTCCGGAACGGGCGCAGCCTTTACTCCCGTGAGCGTTGCCGTGGGCAAGACAATAATAGGCGGAGAAGGCACCGAGATAATATTGAGAGCAGGCAAGGCAGGCGTTGTTGTGAGCGGCAGCGAGGGCATATCCGACGTTACTACGGGTCAGACGCTCTACAACGGACACAGCGCGACTCTTAATCACCTCAACATAATATCGAGAGCCGACGGCAGAGGTTTTAAGGTGACCGAGGCGGCTTGGTTCCTCGTGAAGGGAAGCTACACCGTTAATTAAAAAAACAAGACGAGGTATTTTATGAGTATATGCAGAATTTTGGGAGTACCCTTTTCAAACATAAGCCCCGATGAGGCTATAGACAGGGTGATAGCCTATCTTGACGGCAAGGGCAAATCCATGATATTCACTCCCAATCCCGAAATGGTAATGGAAGCCCGAAGGAATAAGGAATTTATGGAAATCCTTAATTCAAGCGCAATGAATGTGCCCGACGGCATAGGCATAGTATACGCTTCAAGGCTCACATCCTCGCCCATAAGGGAGAGAGTAGCGGGCTACGATATGCTTCTGGGCGTATTTGAGCGCATAAAGGACAGCGGAAAGACGGTTTATTTCTTCGGCTCCGCTCCCGGCATTGCCGACAGAGCCAAGAAAGCCATAGAGGAGCGCTTCGAGGGCATAAGGATAGTTGGCACGGCAAACGGCTATTTTGACGCCGAAAGGGAAAAGGAGATAATTGACGAAATAAATTTACTCAAGCCCGACCTTCTGCTTGTGGGCATAGGCTTCCCCAGGCAGGAAAAATGGATATATGACAACATCAAAAGGCTGAATATAAGAGTTGCCGTGGGCGTGGGCGGAAGCTTCGACGGCTGGTGCGGAAATGTGCCGAGAGCCCCGCAGTTTTTCATAAAGCACAATCTGGAGTGGTTCTACAGACTCATAAAGCAGCCCTCCAGAATAGGGCGCATGATGCAGCTGCCGCTCTTTATGCTCGTTGTGATAAGAAGCAGGATATTCGGCAGATAAGGCGGGAGGTATTATCATGAGCGGAAGCTTTATGAAGCTTGCAGAGGAAAGATATTCCGTAAGGAAATTCCAAGACAAAAAGATAGACAAAAAGGAGCTGGAGGAGATATTGAAGGCGGGACACATAGCGCCCACAGCCTGCAATATACAGCCCCAGAGAATACTCGTGATAGAGAGCGACGAGGCGCTTGAAAAGCTCAAAGAGTGCACAAAGTGCCACTTTGACGCTCCGCTTGCCCTTCTTGTGGGCTACAGCAAGGCGGAGT
>CANRNM010000080.1 GCA_947631975.1 uncultured Clostridia bacterium | reverse complement strand
GAAAAGTTCCTGTCCTTTGGCTGCATAGGCGAGCAGTATTGCGAAGCAATACGACCAGCCTCGGAGGAAGTGAATTCTATCAGCAACTTTGCTTCGCAAAGCAAGCCGCATTATTTCTTGCGGTTGCAAACCTGCGGATTTTAGTCTGCGACGCTTTTTAATCGTGCAAATCATATAACTTTTCGCTTTTTATGTTAAATTGTACTTTTTCAACAGTCTGGGGTGTGCGTATGCACACCTTTTTTGTATCTTATAACATAAAAGCACCCTCGGTACTCCGAGCTCATTTCCTCCTGGGGACCTTCTGCGGTGTGCGACTTTATAACGCTCTGTATTTCCTCGAGGGAAGCCGCGGGCATATCGCCGTTTGTGGTACATTTAACGGCTGACATAGCATTGCCGTATCTTACAGCCTCCATGGGGTCGTCCGTTGTCAAAAGAGCATAGAGAGCGCCTGCAACATAAGCGTCGCCGGAGCCTATTCTGTCGATGACTTCGATATTCTCATAAGCGGGCTCCTCATAAAACTTGCCGTCGTAGTAGATCATAGACGAGAAGTTGTGCTTCTTGGGGCTTATAACCTCGCGGCGGGTGGTGGCCACTACCTTGCAGCCGTATTCGTCGCTGTAGCTCTTCATGATGTCCTCGAGAGTACCTGTTTTCTGCATCATTCTTCTGGATGTTTCTTCCGAAACAAAGAGTATATCTACATAGGGGAGCACCTGAAGTATGGCTGCCTTTGCCTCTTCCTCGCTCCAGAGCTTTGCTCTGTAGTTAACGTCAAAGCTGACTGCCGCGCCTGCTGCCTTGAACTTCTTTACGGTGTCTATAACTATGTCCTTGAGGTTTTCGTTTAAAGCCATTGTGATGCCGCTCACATGGAAAAGCCTTGTGTTGTCAAAAACCTTGGGGTTTATCTCGTCTGCGCTCATAGTGCAGATTGAGGAATTGGCTCTGTCGTATACTACGGACGACTTTCTGGGATATGCGCCTGCCTCGTAGTAATAAATGCCGAGCCTTGCGTTCTTTGATGTGTCGTATATAAGATAGTCATCAGAAACATTGCCGTATCTTATCTTATACTTTGCAAATCTTCCCACCTTGTTGTCGGGAAGTCTTGTGATGATGGCAGAACGAACGCCCAAGAACGCTGCGCCCGAAGCCACATTGAGCTCCGAACCGCCTGCCTGTTTTTCAAAGCTTTCGCTTCTTGAAATTTTTTCCTTGTTGCCGGGCGAAAGCCTAAGCATGACCTCGCCGAAGCCCACCATGTCAAATTTCTTTTCCTTCATTGGTATGATACTCATAAAAATACCTCCTCCTTCTTTTAGGTTATTTTTTTATTTATAGATTGGATAGCCAACCTTTTTCTTGACCTTGTTAAGCGTCTTATTGGCGATATACGACGCCTTTTCCGCTCCGTTTTGCATTACCCTTTCAACATAGGCTCTGTCAGCGGAGTATTCCTTGAATTTTTCCTGTATTGGGCGCATATGCTCCACAACGGCATCGCCCACGCTCTTTTTGAACTCGCCGTAGCCGCAGCCCTTGAAGTCGTTTACAGCCTCATCGGGCGTTTTGTCCGTAACGGAGCAGTATATATTCAAGAGATTGCTTATGCCCGGCTTATCCTCGCCGTATCTTATCTCCGTGTCGGAGTCCGTAACGGCTCTTTTTATCTTATTTGCTATTACATTGGGCTCATCCAGGATATACACAACATTGTTGAGGTTGTCGCTTTCGGACTTGCTCATTTTTCTTTCGGGATTCTGAAGTCCCATTATCCTTGCGCCCACCTTGGGAATATACGGCTCGGGCACTTTGAACACATCGCCGTATATGCTGTTGAATCTGCCCGCTATATCCCTGCATATTTCAAGGTGCTGCTTCTGATCTGCGCCTACGGGAACAAGGTCGCTTTGGTAAAGAAGTATATCGCCTGCCATAAGCACGGGATAGGTGTAAAGTCCTGCGTTTATGTTGTCCGCATGCTTTGCCGCCTTGTCCTTGAACTGCGTCATTCTGTTAAGCTCGCCCATGTAGGTGAAGCAATTTAATATCCACGCTATCTCCGCATGAGCTCTTACATCGGACTGCACATATATTATATGCTCCTCGGGGTCAAGACCTATGGCGAGGAAAAGCGAAACAAGATCCCTTGTTCTCTGCCTAAGCTCCGTGGGATCCTGTCTTACCGTTATGGCGTGCATATTTGCCACGCCGAAAAGACAATTATATTCCTCCTGGAGGTTTTTCCAGTTTTTAAGCGCTCCCAGATAGTTGCCCAGAGAGGGAACTCCCGAGGGCTGCATGGCGCTGTATATGACTTTCTTTTTTTCACTGCTCATTTTTGATCACTCCGAACTATAGTTTATGTAAATCCGTATGCCCTATAATGTGGCGTACATAACGGCCTTTATGGTGTGCATTCTGTTTTCCGCCTCGTCGAATACCACGGAGCGGGGGCTTTCAAACACCTCGTCCGTAACCTCCATTTCGTTTATGCCGAATTTACGGCTTATATCTCTGCCAATGGTGGTGTTGAGGTCGTGAAATGCGGGCAGACAGTGCATGAATACGGCATTTTCACCTGCCATGGACATGACCTTGCTATTGACCTGATAGGGAGAAAGCTCCTTTATTCTCTCTGCCCATACCTCGTCGGGCTCGCCCATGGATACCCACACATCGGTATATATGACATCGGCATTTTTAACGCCTTTTTCAACATCATCCGTGAGAGTGATGACGGAGCCCGTTTTTTCGGCTATTGCCCTGCACTCTGCAACGAGCTTATAGTCGGGAAAATATTTCTTGGGCGCGCAGGCGGTAAAGTTCATACCGAGCTTGGCGCAGCCAACCATGAGCGAATTGCCCATATTAAAGCGGGCGTCGCCCATATATACAAAATTGATGCCCTTAAGTCTGCCGAAGCGCTCTCTTACGGTGAGGAAATCCGCAAGTATCTGCGTGGGGTGCGACTCGTTCGTGAGTCCGTTCCACACGGGAACGCCCGCATACCTTGCTATAGTCTCCACTATTTCCTGACCGAAGCCTCTGTATTCTATGCCGTCATACATTCTGCCGAGCACTCTTGCGGTGTCGGCGATGCTTTCCTTCTTGCCTATCTGCGAGCCCGAAGGATCGAGATAAGTACAGTTCATGCCCAGATCGTAAGCGGCTACCTCAAAGGCGCATCTTGTCCTTGTGCTTGTCTTTTCAAATATAAGCGCAACGGTCTTGCCCTTGAACACCTCAGTGGAAACTCCCGCCTTTTTCTTAGCCTTCAAATCTGCGGCGAGATCCAAAAGATATTCAAGCTCTTCCGCGCTGAAATCCATTATTTTAAGAAAATTTCTGCCTTTTAAATCAACACTCATTATTCTTTATCCTCCTTGTATGTTTTAATTATACAACAAAATTTGTAAATTGTACATAACAAAAAATAATTTTGCTAAAATTTTATTTGCTTTTGGTATAAATATGACTTCTCAAGTCAATAATACGCTCAGGAGGTGTAACAATGGACAACAATGAATATAACAAGAAAAACTTTTATACCGTGCTCTACACTCTGGCGGCGGTATTTATAATACTTGCTTTCGGCATATCTATACTCAACAGCGGAAACAGAGCCGACAACGAGCAAGTAAACCTTGAGGAGGACATCGCGCCCGTCGATAGATCGAATGTGGCTCCGCTCACCACAACGACGGAGGCGGAAACACAGAGCGATACTGCAGAGGAGCCCGAGACCGAAAGCGCAGCGCCTATGCAGAGGACAGACACGGCAGAGGCGGAGGATATAATACCCGACAACGGCGAGCTGAGCCTTTTTGACGACGGTCAGGTGATGGAATGGCCCGTATCGGGTCCCATAGTTATGGACTACAGCATGGACACGGGAATTTACGACAGGACGCTTGAACAGTACAGGACAAACGACTCCATATGTATTTCGGCGGATATAGGCGAGGATGTGTATGCGGCGTTTGACGGCATTGTAACTGCTGTAACAAATGACAAGGAATCGGGAGTAAGCGTATGTATCGACCACGGCAACGGCTGGAGCTCTACATACAGTCAGCTTGATGAAAACCTGGCTGTATCGGAGGGCGAGAGCGTTCTCAAGGGCGACAGGATAGGAAGCGTGGCTGCGCCCACAAACTACGGCACGGCGCTCGGCGCTCATCTGGAGTTTTCGGTATACAATAACGATACGCCTACTGACCCCAAGCTGGTACTTGCGCAGGCGGAGTAATAAAAAAGGAGCTTGATAGCTCCTTTTTTATTAGAAATAGCTTACCTTTATGCGTTTGCCCATCTGTCTTAGACATTCGGAAAGTTCCTTTACAAGATTCATTTTTATGTTGAAATTTATAGGCAGTTCGGGGTTTTGGTGAGCGGGATTTATAGCCCTGCCCACGAAGAAATTTATGTCCGTGGCTTCCTCAAAGAGAAGCTTTGAAATGAGCGAAGCGCCGTCCCTGCTGAAGCCCCAATTTTCATATTCCTTATTTTCTGAAATGAAGTCCTTTGCATATTCAAGCACCTTGTTGACGGTTATAACGCCCTCCGTAACAAGGTCTACGCCGTCTATTACGGATATGGGCGGAACGCCGTTGCTCTCGAAGCTTAGCGTTGCCTTTACCTCCCTGCCCAGAAATTTTGCGGCAATGGAAGCCGTTGTGCCTCCGCAGATTATATGCTTGCCCGCTTTTGAGAAGAAAAGCGACATCATCTTTCCGCAGTCGTTTCTGTCGGAGGGCGGACCGAAAAGTATATTCATGGGGTTCCTTTTTCTTATCCTTATTACGCACGCCGAAGCGTCGTCGCCCGGCTTTCCGCCGTAAAGCCTTTCGCACTCGTTTATGAGTATCGTGGCGAGGGTCTTGGCGTTATAGCCCGCAGGCTCCATAGTCTCCATAAAGTCAATTATGTCGTTGAGCTTCCAGCCGAAGTTATAGGAAAGACCTATGCCCGCATGAGGACAGCCGTCGCTCATTGCTACGAACATATCGCCCTCTTGGAGCTTTATTTTTGCCTTATATATCTTTTTGTCATCTATATTCAGTTCCTCGCGGTGATAGCTGTAATTTTTGCCGCCGCGCAGTATGAAGACCTGCGGATTGTCATACTGTATTATCTCGGCATATTCGTTGTCCACAAGGTGTATTATTGTGAATGTGGAATAAGCCACGCCTCTCTGTGAGCAGACGGGCAGCGTAGCTGCGACCGTAGAAACGCAGTCCTCTATCGAAAGTCCCGCAGCCATAAGAGTAGATATTATTTTAGATGTAAGCGTTGAAAGTATGCTCGCCTTAACACCGCTTCCCAGTCCGTCGGCAAGCACAATGACGGAAGAATTGTCATCGCCCTGAACTACGTCTATATGGTCTCCGCAGAGCTGTTCCTCATAGTGGTTTATGCTTTTAAAGCCTATGTCGGCGCAAAGGTCATTCATTTGATATCATCTCCTTAAGCTTTGTGAGAGCTATCTTGGTCTCTGCCGCCGTTTCGCCCAGAAGCGAGGCTATCTCCTGAACTATACGCATCTGCTTGTCTACCACCTTGTCGGTAACCTCTATTGTCTGAACGCTTATCTTTTCCTTCTGCTTGTTGCTCTTTTCCTCATCGGTAACATCTCTCAATATGCAGAGCATAATATGATATTCCTTATCGGCTATTATCGTTTCCTCTACATATCTGTCGTACTCCGCAAGATATATTCTCTTGTTTTCTATGCGCTGTCCGCTGTTCTGAACGGTTATAAAGTCTATGGGATCCATTATCCTTATAATGGGCTCGCCTAAGACATCGGAAACGGAGCTGACATTGAATATCTTTTTTGCGGACTTATTTATAAGCTGTACTTCAAACTGCTCGTTGACTACAATAATGCCGTTTGGAGTATTGTTAACGATATTGTCGGAGAAGCTCTCCGCCTTTTCCTTTAGGAAGGGCAGACACATGGATATTTCAGCCTTGCCCTGGTATATTGCAACAGCCTTTTCTCTGCAGGTGTCGTAACCGCAGGAACCGCAGTTGAGCTCGTCCTCGGGCTTAGTCTTGCCCATATTCTTAAGCACGGAGCGGATCTCCTCCTCTGTGGGCATGGTGAGCTTTTTGTCAATGGGTTCAAAATTCTTGACTATCTCCGCATAACCCGGCTGCTCCACTTCAAAATCATCCTCGCCCGCATAGCTCGACACAGCCTTATATTCCCTCACGGGAGAGAGATTGAATTTCTCCATAACGGGACCCGAAATACAGCTGCCGCTGCAAGCCGACATCTCAATGAAGCACTTATGTATACTGCCCTTTTCTATGTCCTTAAGAGCCGAAATGCAGTTTTGTGTGCCGTCTATTGCCATATAGGTATAGCCTTCGACCTCCTCGCGCATGGTCTTTAAAATACCGCCCGTTGTGGGGAAAAGCCTTGCCCTGCTCTTTTCGGTGTCGTCCATGTTCTTTTCAAGCTCAATATTCTTGCTTTCAAGCCACCTTGTAAGCTCCTCGAATGTGAGCACGGCGTCCACTATGTCGCCGTAATGGTCCGCCTCGTCCTTCTTTGAAAGGCAGGGACCTATAAACACAGTCTTGGCATCGGGCATACGCTTTTTAATGTCCGTACAGTGCGCCTGCATGGGCGAAAATGTGTTTGCAAGATAAGGAAGCGCAGAGGGAAAATGCTTCTGTATAAGCAGATTGACGGAATGACAGCAGGAAGAAATAAGTATATCCCTGTTGTCCTCCCTTAACATCCTAAGATATTCGTTCTTGACAACGGTAGCGCCGAGCGCTGTTTCCTCGGCATCGTAAAAGCCGAGCTTTTTAAGAGCGGAGCGCATGCCTTCTATGCCCACGCCCTCATAATTGGCAATAAAGGACGGAGCAATGCTCGCGACTACCTTGTCGCCGCTTTCTATCATCACCCTTACCTTCTCGGTCTCGTCCGTTATTTCCTTTGCATTCTGCGGACACACCACGAAGCAATGACCGCAGAGTATACATTCGTTGCCTACGATATGCGCCTGTCCTGCCGAAAAGCGTATTGACTTAACGGGACAGTGGCGTATGCACTTATAGCAATTTTTGCAGTTTGATTTTTTGAGTTTAAGCCATTCTGCCATTTTATATTCTCCTACCTTACGACCGAAAGCACATTTTCTTCAAAAAATGCGTCAAAATTTTCGGGCTTTATCTTTGTGAACACCTTGTCGTCAATATGTATGGTAACGCCCTCGCGGTTGCAGCTGCCCGTGCAGAAGCTTCCCGAAAGCACTACCTTGTCTTCAAGCTTATGTTCTTTCACAGCTTTTTCAAATTTTTCGACTATCTCCTGCGAGCCCTTAAGATAACAGGAGCTTCCTACGCATATCTGTACGATCAACATAAATATTACCTCACAGTCCATTGCAATAATTATGCCGAAAAATATACGCTTTTTTTATATTTTTCGGCATTACATTCTCTTTGTAATTTAAACATATTTTATTGTTTTTGTCAAGTAAACGGACACAATTTACAACATATTTACAGTAATATGATAAAAGGAGCGCAAACGGCAGGTTATAATTTTTCCACTGCCTCGAACGGACATATATCCCTGCATATTCCGCAGTGCAGGCAATGATCCTGTTCTATTCTGTAAGGACTGCCCCGTTTTATGCACCTTTGAGGACATTTGTCCGCGCAGGCTCCGCACTCACGGCATTTATCCGTTATGACATAGCCTCTGAAAACTACATTTCCCCTGCCTATGGAATAGCTTTCTCTGAAAATGGGATTTACGCCCAAATTGAAATACTCTATCCGGGCATCGGCTATCTTGAACACAATGCCTGCCATAAGGCGGGTATCATCGGGATAGAGATTATAAAGATAGGGATATTTTTCAAATATAAGGTCAATATATTTTTGTTGATTTGCATCCTCTACGGGCACAGCCTTTGACGAAAGCCTTATCATTTCTTTATACTTAGTATAGCCCAACACCTGAACGCGTCCGTCCGAAAGAAGCTCCTCGCAGAAGGACTTGCCCTTTGCCGTGAAGAAATACATAGCGTCGGGCTCGTAATATATTGCGCTTATATTCCTTATCTGAGGATCCCCGTATTTATCTACGGTGGCAAAGGCGAGCACGCCCACATATTCCAGTTTTTTTAAGCATAATTCTGCAGTCATTTTTTACACCTCGTCTATAATAATACTTCTGTTTTCTCTCCTCGGCTTTACGGCGGGATATTCTCCGTCGCAATAGCCGAGCGTTACAAAGCATCTTGCTGTATAATTGTCGGGAACGCCCCATTTTTTCATATATTCCCTGCCCTCCGCGCAGTCAAAGGTCTCCTCCGCTCTTGACACTATGCACGAGGATATGCCGAGAGAATAAGCCTCCATAAGCATTGTTTCGGCGCAGCAGAAGGCGTCGGGAATACCGAACATAAAGTTTTTCTGCGCAAATATTATACAGACGGACGGCGCGCCGTAAAAGCCGTTTTTTATTTCGGGCGAGTCTATCACGCTGGGCTGTTCCTTTGAAACAAAGGAGCCTATGAGATTTGACCTGTCGAAACGAGCCATATTCATTATGCCAAGCTTCTTTGCAAGCTCGGCATTGTGTATGCCAACTATCATGCTCCGCTGACCTCCGCCCGCATTTGAAGCGTATGTGCCCGCCTCTATTATTTTTTCGAGCTTTTCGCGCGGTATCTGCTCGTCTTTGTATTTTCTTATAGAACGCCTCATTTTTATGGCTTCGAGTAATTCCATTATTCTATCTCCTTCCAGCACTGTGGGTCAGCGGAATAAAAATCTCCGTTCACTCCCGAGGCAACCGCGGGACAACCCCTGCACCATGCCTTCAGCTCGCATTTTGAACATTTTACAAATTTATCATATTGGCGGTATTTTTCCATTTCGCACACCCACACATCGGCAAGCCTGTCCTCAAATACATTGGACACTCTGCTGTTCTGTACTCTCCTGCAAGCGTAGACATCGCCGTTCGGAAGTATGGTAAGGTGGCAATTCCCGCAGTTGCAGCCGCCGTATATAACGCCTTCCTCGGCATCCGAAGGTATTTTGAATTTTCCGTTTTCATAGTCGTACAGCGTCCAGAGGTGGTCTTTTTTGTTGAAATAGGTCTCACAGCCCATAGCCTCGTATTCGCTGAATTTTATGCTGCATTTTTCAAGCAGCGCTCTGTATCTCAAAGGCTCTATGCCCTTTTCTCCGCTCCCGCTTGAGGGGCAGTACCTTGCGAAGGCAAATATATCCGCCTTATACTTTACAGCGGTGTCTATAATGTCGGAGACTTCGTCTATATTCACTTCGGACACGGTAGTCATTATAACAGCCTTTATGCCCGCTTTTTTTATGCAGTCTATCTTTTCAAGAGTAGTGTCAAAAGAGCCCTTTTTTCTGAACCAATCGTGAGTTTTTCGCATACCGTCGAGCGAAAGCTGATATTTTTCGCAGCCGCAGTTCTTAAGTCTTTGACAAACCTCATAGTTGAGATGAAAGGGATTACCCAATATTGTAAAGGGTATATCCTTTGACTTAAGGAGCTTTGCCAGCCTCCAAAAATCGGGGTGAAGTATGGGGTCGCCTCCCGTTATGTAAAAATATGGATATTTATTGTAAACAATGCAGAAATCCTCACAGTTGGCTATGACATCGCACATTTTTGCAAAGCTCATTGTCTCTGTTTTTTTATGCTCATTTCCCGAAAAAATATAGCAGTGCTTACAGCGCTGATCACATTCGTCCGTAATATGCCACTGAAAGGCAAAATAATCTCTCATAGTAATTACCTCGCAAAAAACAATATGACAATTTATGCTCCCGACAGAAAAGCGGGAGCACAAAAAAATTATTTGCCGCCCGCTCCGCAGGCAGTGGGCTTGTCGCCCGAGCCGCAGGCTGTACCGCAAGCCGACGAGGGCTTATCCTCCTTGCCGACAGTGCGCCAGATGTAAATATCCGTAAGAGCCATATTGTTCCCTCCTTGTACTTTATTAAGAAGCAACGCCTCTTTAAATATATGATAGAAAAGTTTTGACCCAAATACAAGAAGGCACTTTTTTATTATATAGGCACAAAAAAGTAACCGTATTGACACGGAGAATATAATGCATTATAATTTAATGCAACGGTAAAAAACAGATATTACATACAATAACGGAGGTACATATGCTAAAGAAAGAAGAAATGCCCGACTGCCCCGTAGCGGTAACGGTTCAGCTGATAGGCAGTAAATGGAAGCTTCTTATACTGAGAAATCTTATGGAGAGACCCTATAGGTTCAACGAGCTGCACAGGTCGCTCGAGGGTGTGAGCCAGAAGGTGCTTACGGACAGCCTGCGCTCACTTGAAGCCGACGGCATTATCACAAGAACGGTATATCCCGAAGTCCCGCCGAAGGTGGTATACGCTCTTTCGGAGCTTGGTGAAAGCATAAAGCCCATATTGGACTCTATGAAGGCATGGGGCGAAAATTACAAAAAAATGAAGGCATAAAAAGAGCGGAATAAGATCCGCTCTTTCAGACTGTCGAAAAAGTACCTTTATACAAATAAAACCCTTCCGTCAATCCTTTCGGATTGACACCTTCCCTTAGCCC
>CANRNM010000079.1 GCA_947631975.1 uncultured Clostridia bacterium | reverse complement strand
CAAAATTACAGAAAAGTTCCTGTCCTCGGAGGAAGTGAATTCCTCCTGCGGATTTTAGTCTGCGACGCTTTTTAATCATACACACAATTTAACCTTTAATTTTTATGTCAATTTTATACTTTTTCGACAGTCTGGAACGGAGCCAAACGGCTCCGTTCTTTGTTACCTATCTCACCCTTCACTCTTATTCAGCTTATCCCACTTTTTATCCACCCACCTTTGGAGAGAGTTTGCTATATTGCTGTATTTTTCGCCTGCGAGGTGTTTTGTTCTGCCCATGGATGCGAGGAAGTCCGTAACGGGGAGCTTATTTTTGGGCTTATAGGTAAGCCTTGTTTTGCCTCTTTCTATCTCATAGAGTGGGAAATAACAGCTTTCTACCGCCTTTCTTATTACCTCTCTTTCATATCTCGGCTCGTCCTGCCAGTTGAGCGGACAGGCGGATATTGCCTTTATATATGCCAGTCCGTAGTTGTCGGCATAATACTGCGCTTTTTTGGCTTTTACAATGAAGTCCTGCGGATTGCTCTCCGCAACGGTGGCAATGTAGTTTATGCCCGTAGCCTCAAAGAGAGCGGGAGTGTCCTTGGGCAGATAGGGCTTGCCGTCCTCGTTAGGTCCCAAGTGGCTTGTGGCGCTCTTTGCGCCCGTGGGCGTGGTGTAGCTGTATTGATAGCCCGTGTTCATATATCCGCCGTTGTCGTACTCAAATATTATCATGCTGTGGTTCCTCACGGCTGCCGCAAGCGCAGAGCCCAGACCTATATCCATGCCTCCGTCGCCGCTCACCATTATAAATGTTATCTTGCCCTTGGGTATCTCGCCCCGCCTTTGTCTCTCCTTGTAGCCCTCAACTATGCCGCTGAGCGTTGCCGCGCCGTTCTGAAAGAGGTTGTGAACATAGTTGGTGTTGAAAGCCGTGGTAGGGTAGCCCGTTGTTACGACCATACCGCAGCCCGTGTGGAAAAGCATGACCACATTGCCCTCTATGCCCTTGAGCAGAAGATTTATATTGACGGGTATACCGCAGCCGGAGCAGGCGCTATGACCTGCCACAAGTCTTTTGGGCATTGCCGTGGCTTTTTTTAGATTTATGCCCTTTACTTCGACCTTGCCGTCGTTTTCCGTTACCTCATAGCCCAGCATGGAGTTCTTTTCCGTTACGGGCTCGAAGTATCTCCTGCTCTGTGTTTCCTTTCCCGTGTAAGCTCCGTAATAGTCCACGCTCTTTATGTCATTGCCTTGTTCAAGGCTTTCAAATCCCAGCCTCAGCATATTTTCCGCGTCCTCGGCGTAAAATTCCTTTCCGCCCAGACCGAATATCCTTGTTATTACCCTTGTATTGACATTGTTTTCGTAAAACGCCGATTTTACCTCCGTTGAAAAATTGCCTCCGTCGCCGTAGGAATCCTGCCTGTCGCCTATGACGACGGCTTTTGCGTTCCTGCAGGCATCGGATATTTCTTTTCCGAAAAACGGACGGAGAGCCTGAACGGTAACAGCGCCCACCTTAAGCCCCTCAAGACGGAGCTTGTCCACAGCCTCTCTTGTGGTGTCGAAGGCGGAGCCCAGCACAAGGAAGATGACATCCGCGTCGTCGCTCATGTATTTATGGACGATACCGTATTTTCTTCCGCTCATGCCCTCGAATTTTTCAAATTCCTCCGCAAGCAGATATTTGGCCTGCTCCATAGCGAGGCGGAGCTGGTATTTGTTGTTTATTATGTCGGGCTCGTTCATGTAGGAGCCTATCGTTACGGGATTTTCGGGGTCTATGGCGGTGTAGGGCGCGTCGTATGTGCCTATATAGTCCTTCACATCGCCGTCGTTTTCGAACACAAGAAGCTTCTTTTTCTGATGGCTTGTGAAAAAGCCGTCGTATGCCACTATAACGGGGAGCTTTATCCTCTCGGCAAGTCTAAGCCCTATGAGGTTGAAGTCGTAAGCCTCCTGATTGTCCTTTGCAAAAAGTATTATCCAGCCCGTATTGAGCGCAAACATAATGTCGCTGTGGTCGCCCTTTATGCAGAGCGGAGCTGACACGGTACGGCAGGCGACATTCATCACCATGGGATATCTTGTGCCCGACTGCACGGGGAGCTGCTCCAGAGCGTAAAGCAGTCCGTTTGCGCTTGTGGCGTTTATTACCCTTGCGCCCGTGAGCGTTGCGCCGTAGCATATGCCTGCGGCGGAGTGCTCGCCCTCTGCCGCCACCATCACAGTGGATATACTGCCCTTGCTTTTCATTAGGTCCATGCCCTCCGCTATCTGCGTTGAGGGCGTTATGGGATAATAGCCCATAACATGATAATCTATCTGTCTTGCCGCAATGCACACAGCCTCATTTGCGGACTTGAATTCGGATTTTTGTGTAAGCATAGTTTTCTCCTTTTCGGTCGTTGTCATTACGCCATGTTGTTGTAGCTCTCGCTGTCTACCCAGCTGTTTTCGCCTATCTCGGTGAAGCTGAAGTCCTTGTCCTTAAGGTAGATATTGCCGATGTTGTCGTCGTATTCGCCTTCCTTTGCCTGCACTAGGGCGGCAGTGGGGCATATTTCCACACAGCGCAGACAGCCCTTGCAGTGATATAAGTCCATGCCCATGTTTACGCCGTCCTTGAACTGAAACACCATGTCGGGACAGGTGGAATCGCACAGCGCGCAGTCTATGCATTTTTCCCTTATGAAGTGGGGCAGAAAGCCCTCGCGGCTGCCCTGAAGGTCGTTTGTAACGGAGTTTGCAAAAACAGTGTTCACTCCGCCTATAGTGCCGTTGTCATAGCCCACATCCCTCTGCGTGTCCTTGTATCTCTTAGCCCTGCGCTCCGTCTTTATTTCCTTCATCTCGGCTCTTGAATAGCCCATTTTAAGCGCCATCAGGTTGGAGGTGAGCTTGTCGGGATATCTTGCGCCCACGGTGTTTTTGACTACCTCCTCGGCAAGTTCGAGGGGTATGAAGCCGCTTGCCTTTATCATTGCGCCCAGCATAACTATGTTGAGCCTTGCGCCGCACTCCACGGCTATGCCCATGGCATCCAGTATCCACAGCCTGCACGAAGGGAGCTTTATTTTGTCCGCCGTTTCCTCAAACGAAAGGTCTGTGTTTATGACTACATCCGTATTTTCGCTTATGCCTGCGAGTGTGTTTTCCTTTTCCGCAAGCGAAAGCTTGAAAAGCGCCAGAAGGTCGGGCTCTCTCACGGGAGCGTTTATTCTTATCTCGTCTTTGGAATACCTCACGTAGCCCTTTACGGGAGAACCCCTTTTCTCCGAGCCGTAGGACGCAAAGCTCTGCGCCTCCATGCCCATATGCACAGCGCCTATTTCTCCCAGAAGCTTGCCTATGAGGTTGGCGCCGAATCCGCCTATGCTTTCAATTCTTATTTCATACTTTTCTCTGAGCATATAAAAACCTCCAATCTTATACTGCTTAGTATAGCCGATCGGAGGTAAATTATTCTTATAAACAAAGCCTGTGTTTTTGTATTAATTTGTCTGACCTATATATATGCCGAATTCGTGCCCCGCAAATATCTGCGCCGCCTCGGGCGTGTCAAGATAGCTGTAGAGCGACTTTACGGAGTTTGAAGGCTCTGCTCCGTCCTCGTCGTTTATGAGCGCGACGGAATAGAGCACATCGGAGTTGAGGCTGTCGCGCGGGGATTTTGTTATTATGCGCACCTTGTCGGCATTTGAAAGAGCTCCGCTTTCAAAGCATATGCCGACCTCGCTCTTGCCTTCAGCCACCGAATTTATGACCTCGTAAGAGTCCTCGCATTTGTTTGTTTTCATATTAAGCACCTGTTTGTACACATTCAGGTTTATGAGTATTTCCCTTGCAAAGGAGCCGAGGGGCTCCTCCTCTCTTGCCATGGCGAGGCTGGAGGCCTCCGTTACGGTGTCGAAGGATTTAACGGTGGTGTTTGAGTCATAGCTTGTTATGAGCACAACATTGTCCGTGAGCAGAGGGAAGGAATTGCCCGCCGTTATTATGTTTTCCTTTTCAAGCGCCGCAAGTGGGTCTTTGGAGGAGGGTATGAATATGTCGCACCTTGCGCCGTCCTCTATTTTTCTCAAAAGACGGCTTGTGCTGCCCGAGGTTATGTCTATGTCTATGAGGTTTTCCTCTTTGTAGCTCTCTATGACATCTTCAAGCGCTCCCGAAACCGAGGAATCCGCAAATATTCTTATTTTATGGTCGTCCGCATTGCCCGAACAGCCCGACAGCATAAGCACCGCAAAAAGCGCTGTAAGAGCCTTTTTCATATTTATCACTCGTTTCTAAGTATCTCGTCAAGTATCCTGTCCGCCGTCTCAGCCTTTGACATAAGGGGAAGCTCGACGGTTTTTTCTTTTGTTATTATTGTTACGGCGTTTGTGTCCGTGCCGAAGCCCGTGCCCTTGCCCGTGAGGCTGTTGGCGGCTATCATGTCGGCGTTTTTGTCCTCAAGCTTTTTTATTGAGTTTTCTATGAGGTTTTCGGTCTCCATGCTGAAACCGCATATATACTGATTCTTTTTGTGCTCGCCCAGATATTTCAATATATCTTTTGTCCTTTTGAGCTCTATGGACATGTCGCCGTCGGACTTCTTCACCTTGTTTTCGTATTTCACTGCCGGGGTGTAGTCGGCTACTGCTGCCGCCTTTATAACTATGTCGCAGTTGTCGAAGCGCTCCACAACCGCGTTGAACATATCCTCGGCGCTCTCCGTGCGTATAGTCTCCACAAACATGGGCGGTTCAACGCTCATGCTTCCCGCAACAAGCGTTACCTCCGCTCCCCTCAGCATAGCCTGCCTTGCCAGAGCGCAGCCCATCTTGCCCGAGGAATGATTTGTTATAAATCTCACGGGGTCTATGCTCTCTCTCGTTGCTCCTGCCGTTACGAGCACCCTTTTGCCCGTCATATCCTTTACGGGGTGGAGCTCTCTGTATATATATTCCGCTATTATTTCGGGCTCTGCCATTTTGCCCTTGCCCATATCTCCGCAGGCAAGCAGCCCCTCCTCGGGCTCTATGAATTTATAGCCGAGCTCGGCGAGAAGCGATATATTTCTTTGTACAATGGGATTTTCATACATATTGGTGTTCATGGCGGGGGCAATATATACGGGAGCCCTGCACGCCATTATGGTCGTGGAGAGCATGTCGTCCGCGATCCCCGAAGCCAGCTTGCCTATTATGTTGGCTGTCGCGGGAGCTATAACGGCTATATCCGCCTTTTTTGCAAGCGAAATATGCTTCACATCGGGCGTGAAATCCCTGTCGAAGGTGTCTGTTATGCACCTGTTGCCCGTGAGCCTTTCAAATGTGAGGGGCGCAATGAACTCCATGGCGTTTTTGCTCATAATGACATTTACATCATAGCCCGCCTTCGTGAGCTCGCGCGCAAGGTATACCGATTTGTAAGAGGCTATGGAGCTTGTAACTCCCAAAAGTATCGACTGTGCCATATATTCTTTCCTCCGTGGTTTTATGGTTATTTTAACATCATTATAATTTTTTGGCAATAGAAAAATATTATTTTTGATCTGTATTCGGCAGAAAACGCCGTTTTATATCTGTTCCTTGTTTTTCCTGTAGCCCAGAGGGGATATGCCCTTGTTCTTTTTGAAAACATCGCCGAAGTAATTGCTGTCGTTGAAGCCCGCTTCATAGGCTATCTCGGTAACGGAAAGTCTTGTCTCGAGCAAAAGCTCGCTCGCTCTTTTTATTCTTAGATTCAAGAGATATTCTTTGAAGCCGAAGCCCGTTACCTCCTTGAATTTCTTTGAAAAATATGTACTGCTCATGTTTACATATTCCGCGGCTTCCGTCAGGCTTATATCCCTGCGGTAGTTTTCGACTATGTATCTTGCGGCTTTCTGTATGTTTTCGTCCCCCGGCGAAAGAGCCTCGGCGCTCAGAGAGGATATATTTTCCTTTGCGTCGAAGAAGCTTCGCTTGTAGCGCACAAGGAACACCATAAGCTCGCAGAGGCAGTTTTCCATTAACGTCTGCGAAAACTCGTCCGCGTGCCTTCTCTCCGTGTATAGCTTAGATATAAGCCCCTCCACATATTCGCGCCTCTGTATGGGTATGGAAAAAACTCTGTACTTAAGGCACTGTTCAAGATCCTCTTTGCCGTATCTGTCGATGAAGGCGGATATATGCTTGTCGTCAAAGAGCACATAAGCCCTCTCGTTCATTTTGTCGGAGCTGTATGTTGTCCTGTGCATGGCGTTTTTGTCTATAAAAACAAGGTCGCCCTTTGAAATGTTGTAAATATCGCTTTCTATAAAGAATTTACGGCTGCCCGACACGAGATAATATATCTCATAAACGGGATGAACATGAGCATTTGGCATATTGTAAAATCTGCCCTGTCTGTCCATGCTTACCTCTATATTGCAGTAGTCTGTTCTCTCCATATTTTCACCGCCTTAAAATATCTGTATTTTCATTATATCACATAAACAATTAAAGGTAAATACATTTTTTTTGCGGTAAAATGAATAGCATAACAAAATGCAATAAACATGTAAAAAGGGAGATAAAAATGGTTGATTTAAGCTTTGAAAAGGTGTATTCCACGGACAGAAAAAATGAAAACTGTTATATAGGAATACCGTTAAAAAGGGGACTTCTTAAAAATACGGACACCGTGAGCGTAACGGACGGCGAGGGCAAAGAGACCGCCTCGCAGTCGAAGGCTACCGCGCTTTGGGACGACGGAAGCGTCAAGTGGCTTTTCACTCGCTTTGAAGCGGATATACCCGCCAACAAGGGCGCGGAATACAGACTGCATACGGACAGAGCGCCGCAAGAATACACGGGCGTATCATATGCCGACGGTATTGTTGACACGGGCTGTATGAAGGTGAAATTGGCTCTCGGCGAAAGGCTTTTTGAATACATAGAGCTTGACGGCAGAAGATATGAAGGCTTAGTGAGTATGCCCGTTTTAAAGGACAAAAAGGGCAATGCATACACTGCCCGCACGGACAGCTGGGAAAGCCTTGAGGAGGGCGCCCTCACTGCTATAATAAGGGCGAAGGGATATTTCTGCCTTGATGACAAAAAGGTATATGCCTATGAAATAAAGCTTACATTCCACAGAAACAAAAGCGCGTTTGAGCTTGGCTTGCGCCTTATAAACACAACGAACGAGGCGCTTGACATACAGAGCCTTGTGATAACAAGCAAAAACACGGGCGCGGGAAGCCTCAGAAACGCCACGGGCATATCCAACTACAAGACCAAATTCAATGAAAGCTGCGGCGAGGAGCTTTTTACATATGTAGATGCGGAATATCTCAAATACGAGTCAAACGAGCACAACCCCGAGGTGTATTACGGCACGTTCTTCGGCGACATAACGGACGGCGAGATAGGCATAACGGGCTGTGTGTATCAGGCTCAGCAGAACTTCCCCAAGGCTGTGAGGACAATAGGCGATACCATGGAAATTATGCTTGTGCCCGAGGGCATAGGAAGCGTTACCATGGAGCACGGCATGGCAAGGGAGCAGAGAGTGCTTTATTATTTCCACTCTCCCGACGAGGATATACAGAGCATAAACAACAAGACTATAATATATCAGATGCCCGACAAGCCTGCGGTAAGTCCGTCGGTTTTCAAGGAGGCGGGAGTTTTCCCCGATATTTTTGCCGACGGCTATAACTATGATGTGGAGTTTTTCATAATGACAAAGGTTGACGACCATGCGAGGGCATACGGCATGATGAGCTGGGGCGACTGCCCCGACATGGGCTATACCGAGCAGGGCAGAGGAGGCAAAAATCTTGTATGGGCAAATAACGAATACGACTATCCCCATGCCTGCGCTCTGCAGTATGCCAGAACGGGTACAAGGCGTTTTCTGGACTATGTGATAGTTAACGCGGAGCACTGGATGGATGTGGATGTGTGCCACTACAGCGACGACCCGCTAATAATGGGCGGTCAGTACGAGCACACATGGCACCATATACTCGGCAACAATATAGTCTGCTCCCATCAGTGGGCGGAGGGACTTTTGGATTACTATCACTTCACGGGAAACAAGGACGCTCTCGACACTGCCATAGGCATAGGCGAGAACATAGAGCGTCTGCTTGAAACTCCGCTTTTCGATAACCCCGGCGAGGCAAACGCAAGGGAAACGGGCTGGGCGCTGCGAACGCTGACTGCGCTTTATGTTGAAACAAACGACGAGCGCTGGCTCAAAAAATGCGACTGGATAGTGGGACACTTCGAGCAGTGGGAGCAGAAATACGGGCTTTGGCTTGCGCAGTACACCGACAATACCGTTATAAGAGTTGTGTTCATGATAGCGGTAGCCGTGGGCAGTCTCATGCGCTATTACAGAGTGCGTCCTCAGCAGAAAATAAAGGACATGATACTGCGGGCAGTAAAGGATCTCTGCGACAACGCAAGGCTTGAAAACGGGCTTTTCTATTATAAGGAGCTGCCCAGCCTCAAAAGGCTTGGCAACAATCCGCTCATACTCGAAGCTCTCACCATAGCCTATGAGCTTAGCGGCGATGAGGAATATATAAAGGCGGGCTTGCCCACGCTCAAATATGTAATGACATATAAGGCGGGAGGACCCAGCTTTAAAAAGACTATAGCAGAAAACAGCCTCATACAAGGCAGCGCCAGCACAAAGAGCTTCGCCCAGCTTATGATACCCGTAACTGTATTTTATGTTGCGGCTGACAGATTGGGCTTGCTTTAAACACTCTCTTTGATGTATAATAATTATGCTTATACATTTTACAAGAGGTGAAAAAATGAGTGATATATATACAGCGGGCGAGGCGGATATAGTCGTCATAGGCGCAGGACACGCGGGCTGCGAGGCGGCGCTTGCCTCGGCGCGCATGGGACTTAAGACCATACTTTTTGCGCTCAATCTGGACAGCATAGCCATGATGCCGTGCAATCCTCACATAGGCGGAAGCTCAAAGGGACACCTTGTGCGCGAGATAGACGCGCTTGGCGGAGAAATGGGCAGGAATATAGACAAGACATATATGCAGATAAAGATGCTCAACACGGGCAAGGGACCCGCGGTGTATTCTCTTAGGGCGCAGGCGGACAAGGCGAAGTATCACACGGAGATGAAAAGGGTGCTTGAAAACACCGACGATCTCCTCATAAGACAGGGCGAAATAGTCGATATAATCACGGAAAACGGCAGAGTTACGGGCGTTGTGTCCGAGAGCAATGCGCTTTACCCCTGCAAGGCTGTCATAATATGCAGCGGCACTTACCTGAAGGCGCGCTGTCTTTACGGCGATACCATAATCGAGAGCGGACCTAACGGCTTGAGGCGTTCCGTGGGCTTGAGCGCCTGCCTTGAAAGGCTGGGAATAAAGCTTATGCGCTACAAAACGGGCACTCCCGCTAGGGTGGATGCAAGGACCGTGGATGTTTCAAAGATGAAGCCGCAGCCGGGCGATGAAAAAATCGTGCCCTTTTCATTCGAGAACATAGGCAAGGACATTTCAAAGCCGCAGCACGACTGCTATCTCACATATACAAACGAAAAAACTCACGAAATAATAAGGGCAAATCTTGACCGTTCCCCGCTCTATTCGGGAGTAATAGAGGGCACGGGACCCAGATATTGCCCGTCCATAGAGGACAAGGTGGTGCGATTTGCGGACAAGGAAAGGCATCAGCTATTTGTGGAGCCCGAGGGCGGCGACACCAACGAGCTCTATATACAGGGCATGAGCTCATCTCTTCCCGAGGATGTTCAGCTTGCCATGTACAGGACTATTCCGGGGCTTGAAAACGCGGAGTTCACAAGGACGGCTTATGCCATAGAATACGACTGCATAGATGCCAATCAGCTTAAGCTCACGCTTGAATTCAAGGACATAGCGGGACTTTTTTCCGCAGGACAGTTCAACGGCACAAGCGGATATGAGGAGGCTGCGGCGCAGGGCATTATAAGCGGTATAAACGCCGCCTGTTATGTCAGAGGCGAGGAGCCTCTTGTGCTGGACAGGAGCGAGGGCTATATAGGCGTGCTCATAGACGACATCGTTACCAAAAAGAGCCGTGAGCCCTACAGAATGATGACCTCAAGAGCGGAATACAGACTGCTTTTAAGGCAGGACAACGCCGATCTGCGCCTTACGGAATACGGCTATAAATACGGGCTCATCTCCGAGGAACGCTATAATCACTTCAAGGAAAAGAAAAGCGCCATAGAAAACGAAATGAAAAGGGTCGCAAGGGTAAATTTCCCGCCGAGCGAGGAGGTCAATTCGCTTCTTACCTCTCTTGGGAGCGCGCCTATCACAACGGGTGCCAATATGTGCGACATCATAAAGCGCCCCGAAATAACATATGATATGCTTGAAAGCATAGACAAGGAAAGACCGAAATTGAGCGACGAGGTGCGCGAGCAGGTCAATATACAGATAAAATACGAGGGCTATATTGCGCGCCAGATGGCTCAGGTGGAGGCATTCAAAAAGCTTGAAGCAAAAAAAATACCCTCGGATATAGACTATGACAAGGTGATGGGACTTAGGATAGAGGCAAGACAGAAATTCAAGGATGTGCGCCCCGTGAATATAGGACAGGCAAGCCGTATAAGCGGCGTGAGCCCCGCCGATGTGAATATGCTGCTGGTGTATATGAATACGCTGTAAAGACAAATATATGTATACTGTGTATTGACACTGTATATAATATGTAGTATAATATATTTGGAGGTGATTTTATGTCAGCAGTGATAAGCTTAAGAATGGAAGATGAATTAAAGAAAGAATTTGAGGAAACCTGTTCGCAGCTAGGTATGAACATTACGACCGCCGTTACGATTTTTGCACTTAAAATGACCAGAGAAAAGCGTATTCCCTTTGAAGTGTCCATAGACCCCTTTTATTCCGAAAAAAATATCGAATATCTTAAGAGAGTAATCAAGGATATTGAAAGCGGCAAAGCAAGGCTCAAAGAGCATGAGCTTATTGA
>CANRNM010000078.1 GCA_947631975.1 uncultured Clostridia bacterium | reverse complement strand
ATAGGCGTTTTCGTCTATTTCGTTCACTATCTCCTTTAGTCTGCCTATCTCCCTGTTTGACACCACGATAAGCAGCATACCCTTGTCGTCCATGCTGTACATACCCTTGCAGTTTAAGTAGGTTGCGCCCCTCACAAGGCGGTGCGTGAGCGTAAGCCCTATAAGCTCGCAGTTTGACGATGTGATAAACACTGCCTTTGCAAAGTCGAAGCCCTCGAGTATGATGTCCACAAGCTTTGACATTATATATATGGCGACAATGGCGTAGAGCGCGGGAGTTATGCCAAGCGCGAATATTCCCGCAGCCACTATGAGCATATCTATAATGAGCATTATCCTCGCCGTGGAGATATGCGGGATGTAGGTGTGAAGTATCGACGCCAGCAGGTCGCTGCCGCCCGTGGTGGCTTCGCCTCTGAAAATAAGCCCTATTCCCGCTCCGCTGAGTATTCCGCCGAACACGGCAGAGAGTATGAAGTCGGTCTGTATGGGCTGTATGTGCGCCGTAAGCTCCAGTATGGGCGAGAGCAGAAGGGTGGAAATGAGCGTGTCCTTAACGAAGGCAAAGCCCTTTATCTTCATCGCGGCTATCAAAAGGGGTATGTTTATTATAAGGTTGGTAACCGAGAGCGGTACGCCCGCAAGCTTTTTGAGTATTATGCCTATGCCTGTGGCTCCGCCTATCACAAGCCCCTTCGGCTCCAGAAGGAGATTGAGGGATAATGAAAGCAGTATAAGCCCGCATAGGATGTATAACCATTTTTTCATGCTATTCCTCCGTGGGTGGTGTTAGTAAGTAGGGTATGTAATGGGGAGCAGCCTCCCTAAGACATTAACATAATTGAGGGAGGGGCGGGCGAGCAATGCTCGCCCCTACAATCAAGGGTAGAGGCTTATTTAACAATCTTTTTGTGCGCAAAAAGAAGACAAGAATAAAATAATTTTGTGTAAAAATAAAGTTTAGACAGTCTGAGCTTCTCGGCTGTGGACAAGAAGAAAGGCTCGTGTTTTAATTAGTATGCCCAATATTTTGCTCTTATCAAAAAAATTATTGTAAAAATGGCTTAAAATGAAAATTTTTTCTTGACTAAATCCCGATTTTAAACTATAATAGGACTAGTGCTTGATTTGACTTTAAGTAATATAACGGATTTTGATAAGGAGGTGCTTTGATATGAAAATGACATTCCAGCCTAAGAAAAGACAGAGAAGCAAGGTTCACGGCTTCAGAAAGAGAATGAGTACATCAAACGGCAGAAAAGTAATACTTGCAAGGCGTAGAAAAGGCAGAAAGGTTTTATCTGCATAATTAAAAGTGAAAGCCAAGAGCCCGCTTTATAAGTGGGCTTTCTTATTAGCTTATACCGAAGGGGGATAAAAATGCTGTTTACAGAATCCCTTAAGAAGAACTATCGGTTCAGATATGTTTACAGCAGAGGGCGCTCCATTGCCAACAGACTGCTCGTCATGTATCACATCAAAAACGGCACGCAGTCGAACCGCTACGGAATATCCGTGAGCAAAAAGGTGGGCAACAGCGTGGTGCGAAGCCGTATAACAAGGCTTCTGCGCGAGAGCTACCGTCTGTCTGAAAAGAACATAAAAAACGGCTATGACATCGTGGTCATAGCCAGAGCTTCCGCCAAGGAGGCAGGCTATAGAGAAATTGAAAGTGCTCTTTTGCACTTGTTGAGAAAACAAAGATTGCTTAAAACAGAGGACGGGGAGCAAGCCCCGAAATAATTTACCATCACATTTTACTGAAGTCTGAAAAAGGGTCGATGCCTTATGAAAAAAACAGCACTATTTTTAATAGGCTTTTATCGAAAATATATCACGCCGTATACACCCCGGAGTTGTAGATTTGTCCCGACTTGCTCCGCCTATGCCTATGAGGCGATAGAGAAGTATGGCTGTTGCAAGGGTGGATATATGGCGTTAAAGCGGTTGTTGAAGTGTCATCCCTTCCACAAGGGAGGCTATGACCCCGTACCGTAAAAGGAGGACAGAAAATTGACTTTGCATTTGCTTGCAACTGCCGCCAGAAACATAATGAAGGACCCCGGCATTATTGTCGGGCCCATAGCGTGGATTCTGGGTCAGGTTATCAACTTTTTCTTTAACATCATTTATAAGCTGGGCATTCATGCCAACTCTTTGGGCTTGGCTATAATATTGCTCACTATTTTCACGCGCTGTCTTATGATACCTCTTTCATACAAGCAGCAGAAATCTATGTTCAAAATTCAGGCGCTCTCTCCCGAGCTCAAGAGGATACAGGAAAAGTATAAGGACGGCGCCACGGACCCCGAAGTGCAGAGAAAAATGCAGATGGAAATGCAGAAGCTCTACAGCGAAAACAAGGTGAGCCCCTTCAGCGGCTGCCTTCCCATGCTCATTCAGCTTCCCATTTTCTTCGGTCTTTACCATGTAATGCAGAATCCCTTTAAGTATATAGACGTAATAAACGACGTGTATACTCAGCTTTCAACCATCGTTCTCACAGCCGCTCAAAGCGACTCATCGGTAGTTCAGCTCATAAGGGAATTCGGAAGCATAGGTCATGTTCCCGACGGAACAAACATAACCGTTGCCATATTCAACAGGATAATAAATATTTTAGGCCCCGCCGATGTGGCAAGGCTCAAGGAAGCCATACCTTCAGCCGAGTTCAGCGCGGTCTGCGCAAGCAAGGACTCCATAGAAATGTTCTTCGGACTTAACCTTACGGAAACTTCAAAGCTCTTCCCGTTCAGTCTTAAGTCGCTCATACCCATTCTTTCGGGCGCTACGACATACCTTTCGTCGTGGCTGATGACAAGAAAGAACAAAAATATGGATCCCGCCATGCGTTCTCAGCAGAAGATCATGAACATAACAATGCCTCTTATGATGATGTGGATCACATCATCTCTTCCCGGCGGTATCGGTATATATTGGATAACTTCAAATGTATTCCAGCTGTGCCAGCAGTTCTTCCTCAATCGTTATTTTGACGAAAAGAAGGGCAATCTGGAAATAGTGGTGCCAAAGGAAAAGAAGCATAAAAAGGGAGGTAAAAAATAATGAAGCAGATAGAAATGACAGGAAAAACCATCAACGAGGCTGTCGATAACGCCTGCGCAGAGCTCGGCGTGAGCCTTCTTGATGTGGATTATAAAGTGCTTGAGGAGCCCTCGAAGGGATTTCTGGGCATAGGCGCAAAGCTTGCCAAGGTGCTCGTAACCGTTACGGGCAGTGAAGACGAGGAGCCCCAAAAGCCCGCTAAGGCGGAAAAACCCGCCAAGAAGGCGGAGCCCAAGCAGGAAAAGCCCAAGCCTGAGCCTAAGCCCGAAAAGAAGGCGGAGCCCAAGCCCGAGGTAAAGGCGGAGGAGCCTGCCGAGGAGGCAAAGAGCGAGCCCGAAGCACAAGCCCCCGCAGACGAGGAAATGTCGGAGGCGGAGTCCGCAAGAGCGGCGCTCACAGACGAGGACAAGGCAAACATAATCGCCGTTGCGGAGAGCTTCCTCAACGAAGTATTCTCTCAGATGGGCATGAAGGTAGAGCTTTCATCTCAGTTCAACGACAACAAGCATATACTTATAAATATGCAGGGCGAGGATATGGGCGCCATAATAGGCAAGAGAGGTCAGACGCTCGACAGCATACAGTACCTCACCAATCTTGTTGTGAACAAGGGCGCATATCCCTATATGAATATAACTCTCGATACCGAGGACTACAGAGCCAAGAGACAGAAAACCCTTGAACAGCTTGCCTTTAACCTTGCAAAGAAGGCTAAGCACAACAGGAGAAACATCACTCTGGAGCCTATGAATCCCTACGAGAGAAGAATAATACATGCCGCTTTGCAGAACGACAGATATGTTACTACCTACAGCGAGGGCACAGAGCCTTATAGATATGTTGTCATAGCGCTTAAGAATAATTATTATTCGTCAAGAAGAAATTACAGGTAAATAAAAAAGGCATAGGCTTCTGCGCCTATGCCTCAGACTGTCGAAAAAGTATAAATTGACATAAAAAATGAAAAGCTAAATAGTTTGCACCATCAAAAAGCGTCGCAGACTAAAATCCGCAGGAGGAATTCACTTCCTCCGAGGACAGGAACTTCACTTGATTTTTATAAAAATCAAGTGAACACGGCTGGTTCCTACATTAGCCAAACTGAAAGAAATGCAAGCATTTCTTTCAAGCGTGTCGATTTTATCGACACGCAGAGGCATAGGCTTCTGCGCCTATGCCTTTTTATATATTTGCATATCCGGGAGGTGTTTTTATGCTCAAAGTAAATACCGACGACACCATAGCTGCGATCTCAACGGCATCGGGCAGCGGCGGCATAGGCATTGTGCGCATAAGCGGCAAAGATGCCATAAGTATTGCCGACAGCGTTTTTTCATCGCCGAAGGGCAAAAGGCTTGCGGAGGCAAAGAGTCATACAATAAGCTTCGGGCATATCGTTTATGACGGACAGGTCATAGACGAGGTGCTCGTTTCCGTCATGCGCGCTCCCCACAGCTACACCTGCGAGGACATTGCGGAGATAAATACCCACGGAGGCTACAGGTCGCTTTCCGCCGTGCTGAACGCCGTGCTGCGCTCGGGCGCAAGGCTCGCCGAGCCGGGAGAGTTCACAAAGAGGGCTTTTCTTAACGGCAGGATAGACTTAACGCAGGCGGAAGCCGTAATGGACATAATAAACGCGGGCACGGACAAGGCAAGACAGGCTGCAATGACGCGCCTTTCGGGCAGGCTCTCAAAGGAGATAGGCGAAATACGCGAAAGCATACTTACAATGCTTGCGCACATCGAAGCGGGCATAGACTATCCCGAGCACGACGACGAAACAATGACATATTCAATGATAGGCGATAACACAAAAAAGGCTCTCGCAGCCGTGGATAGGCTCATTGCGGGAGCGGATATGGGCAGGATATACAAGGAAGGCGTAAAAACGGTAATTCTCGGCTGTCCGAATGTGGGCAAGTCATCGCTTCTCAATGCACTTTTGGAGGAGGAAAGAGCCATTGTAACGGATATCCCCGGCACCACTAGGGACAGTCTGGAGGAAATGATAAATGTGCACGGCATACCGCTCAAAATAGCCGATACCGCAGGCATAAGAGTTACGGACGACATCATAGAGCGCATGGGCGTTGAAAAGTCAAAAAGCCTTGCGGAGGACGCCGACCTTATACTTCTTATGCTGGATGGCAGCAGGGAGCTGGGAGACGACGACAGAGAGCTTATTGCGCTTGCGAAGGGCAAGAAGTGCATAGTGCTTGTCAACAAGAGCGACTGCGAGCGGAAGGCGGATGTTTCGGAGATAGCCTCTCTTTCGCCTCTGTCCATATCTGCAAAGCACGGAGAGGGCATAGAGGAGCTTTTTGCAAGAATAAGGGATATGTTTTCGGCAGGCGAGCTGGACGCGGACAATTCTCCGCTTATATCGGGCGAGAGAAACAAAGCAAGTCTCATGAAAGCGAAGCACTACCTTGAAAATGTGCTTGAAACCGTGAAAAAAAGAATGCCCGAGGACTTCATATCCATGGATATGACGGAAGCTTATTCGGCGCTCGGCGAAATAACGGGTGAGGCTCTGGAGGAGGATATATTGGATAAGATATTCAGCGAGTTCTGCTTGGGTAAGTAGGCTTAAGAAGGGAACAAAAAATTTCATTTTACTGTTGTAAACGCGTGCGTTTTATGCTAAAATGAATAAAACAATCAAATAAAGAGGTAAACTGATATGGACAATAATATTTTCATTGCCTTTGACAACAAAAAGACGGCTGCGTGCATAGCCAAAATACTTGTGTCAAACGGCAGCAATGTTGTTTCCGTCTCGAAGTCGGCTTCGGAGCTCATGCATTCCCTCTCGTATTATCATGGAGGAGTGATAATAACGGGATGCACCTTCGGCGGGATAACTATGGAAAAAGAAAATTTGGGGATATCAGACGATTTTACATTCATTATAATAGGCAACAGGGCGCAGCTTGACAACTTCCCGGAGGAAAGCGTCTTCAAGCTCTCAACGCCCCTCCAGAAAAACGACCTCATATGCTCCGTGGATATGCTTATGGCTATGGACACGGACGCATCGTTCCACAGGCAGAACGCCCATCGTTATGAGCAAAAGCTCATACTGCGCGCAAAGCATATGCTCATAGATCGCTATTCCATGACGGAGGAGCAGGCGCACAGATATATGCAGAAAAAGAGCATGGACACGGGCAGAAAGCTCTATGAAATAGCCGTCATAATACTGGGCATATAGGCATACATATTTTTGCTTAACGGTCATATTTTCATTGACTTTTAATGCGTATTCTAGTATAATTTATAGAGTTGATAAACTCACAGCATATGTTAAAAATCAGGGAGTGAAAGAAATGGCAGAAGAAAAGAAAATTATTTTAACAAGCGATGGTATGGCAAAGCTTAAGGACGAGCTTGAAAATCTCAAGGTCGTAAGGCGTAAGGAGGTTGCCGCAAAGATAAAAGAGGCGAGAGCACAGGGCGACCTTTCCGAAAATGCCGAGTACGACGCGGCTAAGGAGGAGCAGGCGGAGATAGAGTCCAGGATCGCCACCATTGAAAAGATGATAAGAAATGCCGAGGTGATAGGCGAGGATGAGCTTAACACGGGCAGAGTGAATCTGGGCAACAAGGTAACCGTGCTCGACGAGGAATTTGACGAGGAGCTTACCTACACCATAGTGGGACCTGCCGAGGCGGACCCCGCAGACTTCAAGCTCTCTAACGAGTCGCCTCTCGGTCAGGCGCTCATGGGTCGTTCCATAGGCGATGTTGTTGAAAATAACGCGCCCGACGGCATACTTAAGTTTAAGATTTTGGATATACAGTAATACAGCGGGAGAATAATTATGGCAGACAATCAGAATAAGCCCCTTGAGGGAAAGGCGCTCAATGAAATATTGAAGGTCAGAAGAGAAAAGCTTGCGGCTCTGCAGGAGATGGGCAGAGACCCCTTTGTTATAGTCAAAGCCGATGTTACGGAGCACAGCATGCAGATAAAGGACAACTACGGCGATTTTGAAGGCAAGGAGGTCGCTATAGGCGGCAGACTTGTGAGCAAGAGAGTTATGGGCAAAGCCAGCTTCTGCGATGTTCAGGACCGCGACGGCAGAATACAGTGCTATGTTACTAGGGATAATCTGGGCGAGGAGGAGTATAAGCTCTTCAAAAAGCTGGATATAGGCGATATCGTTTCCGTTAAGGGTACTGTTTTCAAGACCAAAATGGAGGAGATCTCGGTTTCCGCGGCGGAGGTTACGCTGCTTTCAAAGAGCCTGCAGGTGCTCCCCGAGAAGTTCCACGGTCTTAAGGATCCCGACCTGAGATACAGACAGAGATATGTCGACCTCATAGTCAATCCCGAAACAAAGAGAAACTTCATTATAAGAAGCGCCGTTATACGCGCCGTAAGAAGCTATCTTGACAACCTGGATTTTCTCGAGGTGGAAACGCCCATACTCCAGACCATACCCGGAGGCGCGGCTGCAAGACCCTTCATAACTCACCATAACACTCTCGACATAGATATGTACATGAGAATAGCTCTGGAGCTCCCTCTCAAGCGCCTTATAGTGGGCGGACTTGAAAGAGTTTACGAGCTGGGCAGAGTCTTCAGAAACGAGGGTATGGACGCCAACCACAATCCCGAATTTACCCTTTTGGAGCTCTATCAGGCTTATACCGATTATTACGGCATGATGGACATAACGGAGGGCATCATAAAGGAAGTGGCGCGCAAGGTCGCAGGCACGGACAAGATAACATATCAGGGCGTGGAGCTGGATTTCTCAAAGCCCTTTGAGAGGATAACAATGGTTGATGCCGTTAAGAAATATGCGGGCGTTGACTTTGACGCGATACACAGCCTTGACGAGGCGAGAGCCGCAGCCAAGGAGCACGATGTGGAGTTTGAGCCTATTCACGAAAAGGGCGATATCCTCAATCTTTTCTTTGAAAAATATGTGGAAGATAAGCTCATACAGCCCACCTTCCTTATGGATCACCCCGTGGAGATATCTCCGCTCACAAAGAGAAAGCCCGACAAGCCCGAATATACGGAGCGCTTCGAGCTGTTTATATGCGGTCATGAATATGCCAACGCTTACAGCGAGCTGAACGACCCCATAGACCAGAGAAAGCGTTTTGAGCGCCAGGAACAGCTAAGAGCCAACGGCGACGAGGAAGCCAATATGATAGACGAGGACTTTATGCTCGCCCTTGAATACGGCATGGCGCCTACGGGCGGCATGGGCATGGGCATAGACAGACTTGTGATGCTCTTTACGGACGCCCCGACAATAAGGGATATACTCCTGTTCCCGACAATGAAACCGATCGGCGGCAACGGCGAGGAGAAGGAAGAATAATCCGGGAATAATACGGTTTATTATAAAATCAAGCTGCAGTTTCAAATTTTTTAAAAAAGAAATAATTATTTTTATAGCATAAGTATAACCAATAGCCCACACAAAAATCCCCCGGGAGTTGTTTCCCGGGGGTTTTTATTATCTCAATTCCTACCTCAGCTTATTCTCTACGAACTTTTTAAGCTCTCCTCTTTCTATTACCGTCTTATGCAGTATTTCCCTTTTTTCTATGCCCTTTATAGGTTCGGGGATGGGTGTTCCGCTCACCTTTTCGAGCTCATAGAGAGCCTCGAATGGTTCTATATCCGCGTATTTCTCGCTGTCGATAGCCTTCAGAACATCCTTTGCAAATTTATACGGGCTGGCGGTGGAAACTATAACGTTCGGCGTTTTGTCGCCCGTTTCGGCTATATATTTGTCATATGACGCCTTAGCGACGGCTGTATGAGTGTCCATTACATAATGCGTTTTGTCAAATGTATATCTTATAGCCTCGAAGGTCTCCGCAACGGTTGCGTATTCTCCCGCAAAGCCGTCATCTATGACGAATTTGTAGCTGCCGTCAGCGCCGAGGGAAGTCATCATAGCTTTTGTCTTTTCCTCGGAATGGCTCTCGTGGTAGAGAAGTCTTTCGAGGTTTGACGAAATGAGTATGTCCATGGACGGCGAAACGGTTACTATAAATTCCCTGTCCTTTATGGTGTATTCGCCCGTTTTAAAGAAATCGTAGAGCACCTTGTTGTCGTTGGAGGCGCATATGAGCTTGTTCACGGGCAGTCCCATTTCTCTTGCATAGTAGCCTGCGAGTATGTCGCCGAAGTTTCCCGTGGGCACGGTGAAGTTCACCTTGTCGCCCGCCTTTATCTTCTCGGAGTTCACAAGCTGCGCGTATGCGTAGAAATAGTAAACTATCTGGGGCGCGAGCCTTCCTATATTAATGGAGTTTGCGGAGGAGAACACATAGCCCCTCTTTTTGAGCTCCGCCTTCAGCTCGTTGTCCGTAAATATCTTCTTTACTGCCGTCTGGGCGTCGTCAAAATTGCCCTTTATGCCCACAACGCAGGTGTTCTTTCCCGTCTGCGTTACCATCTGCGCCTTTTGCACTGCCGACACGCCGTCCTCGGGGAAGAAAACTATTATCTGCGTGCCCTCTACGCCTGCAAAGCCCTCAAGAGCTGCTTTTCCCGTGTCGCCCGATGTGGCTGTGAGTATAACTATTTCCTCGTCAACGCCGTTTTTCTTGGCTGCCGTCTTGAGAAGATAGGGAAGTATGGAAAGCGCCATATCCTTGAAGGCTATAGTTCTGCCGTGGAAAAGCTCCAGAAAGTTGTCATTGCCCGCCATTGCCACGGGAGCTATGGCGGAGGTGTCAAACTTGCTGTCATATGCGGAATTAATGCAGTATTTAAGCTCATCCTCGGTGTAGTCCGTGAGCACGAGCCTAAGCACTCTGTATGCAAGCTCCCTGTATCCGAATGAGAGCATATCCTCAAGCGAAAAATCTATTTTCGGTATGCTTTCGGGCACATAAAGTCCGCCGTCCTCGGCTATACCCTTCACTATAGCTTGGCTCGCAGTTACCTTAGCCCTGTCGCCTCTTGTACTTTTAAACATGATATCCATAGTTTATTACCTCATTTTTATAATTTTTTTCAGTAATGTATTTTATAATATTTTCTCCTTTTTGTCAATCTTTAGCACATAATTATAACTTAAATTTAACATATTGAAGTATTTTGATAAAACATTAACAAACATTCAAAATACTATTGACATAGTGAGGTATTTTGTATTATAATAGACCCTAAGTTATTTTATGTCTACTATATAATAATGATATATTTTTTAAAATGGAGGATGAGTTAAAATGGAGAGAGTTTATAACTTCTCGGCAGGTCCGTCAATGCTCCCCTACGAGGTGCTTGAACAGGCGGGCAAGGAAATGCTTAATTACAACGGTTCGGGAATGTCTGTCATGGAAATGAGCCACCGTTCCAAGTGGTTCGACGACATCATCAAGGAGGCGGAAGCCGACATAAGAGAGCTTATGCATATTCCCGAAAACTATAAGGTAATGTTTTTGCAGGGCGGCGGCTCCACACAGTTTGCCATGATCCCCTTAAATCTCATGGTAAAGGGCAAGTGCGACCTTGTAAACACGGGACAGTGGTCCAAGAAAGCTATGCAGGAAGCAAAGAAGTTCGGTACGGTTAACGTTGTGGCTTCATCCGAGGATAAGGTGTTCAACTATATCCCCGCTCTTGACAGCTCAAAGTTCGATCCCGATGCCGATTATTTCTACATTACATATAACAACACCATCTACGGCACAAGATACACCACTCTGCCCGAAACAGGCAATGTTCCCCTTGTAGCCGACCTTTCGAGCATGATAATGTCGGAGGAGATAGATATCACAAAGTTCGGTCTTGCATTTGCGGGCGCGCAGAAGAACATAGGTCCCGCAGGCGTTACCGTTGCCATAGTAAGAGAAGACCTCTTAGGCAAGGCAAAGGAAAGCTGCCCCACAATGCTCAACTATCAGACACATGCGGACGCAGGCTCGCTTTACAACACGCCTCCCTGCTATTCAATATATATCGCAGGTCTTGTGTTCAAGTGGCTTAAGAAGATGGGCGGTGTAGCGGAAATGCAGAAGGTGAACGAGGAGAAGGCAGCCATACTTTATGACTTCCTCGACAACTCCATGATGTTCAG
>CANRNM010000077.1 GCA_947631975.1 uncultured Clostridia bacterium | reverse complement strand
TCTGCGTCCTTATATCGTCGGTAACATCTCTGCCGTTTAAATAAATTCTCTGTATGCCGTCTTCAAAGCTAAGGCTTATATCCACCATGGGAAGCGCAGCCGCAACAGCGCCGTTGTCGCCAAGGTCCACGCCGTTTTCAAGGCAATAAAGACCCGTCGCCCTGTACATGGCGCCCGTGTCCACATAAATATAGCCCAGCTCCTTCGATATAAGCTTTGCGACCGTGCTCTTGCCCGAGCCCGCAGGTCCGTCTATAGCTACGGCGTCAGTCTTTTTTTTTACAAGGTCAGGGCGGAGGACTACGGCGCCCTTTAAATAAACATGCTCCATATCGCTCTGCGCCTTGTCGGTATTTATCGTTACCATAGCTCTTATGCACATTTCAAGAGAGCCCTTGACATACATTTCCTGCATACATATAAGGGACGCCTCGGTTATGCCCATTTTTCGCAGAACAACGGCGGGATAAGCCGCGTCTATGTCCCTTGTGGCTGTAAACACCACGGAAACGATGTCCTCAAGGGATAAGGAATTTCTCTTTATTATCTCGCCGAGCATAAGCTCCGTATTTTCCCATATACATTCCTTTGTGTTTTCTTCTATAGTTATTGCGCCTCTTATAGAGCAGCACATATGTATTCCTCCTTAACAGTTGTTGCCCGCAACATAGCCCGTTGAAAAGGCTATCTGCAAATTAAAGCCTCCGGTGAGAGCGTCCACATCTATGACCTCTCCCGCAAAGTAAAGTCCTTCCACAAGCTTCGACTGCATTGTGGAGGGGTCTATCTCGTCCGTGGATATGCCGCCCCGCGTTACCACGGCTTCATTATATCCAGCCGTGTCGACGATGTGCACGGCAAGTCCCTTTATGAGCCTTAAAAGCGCAAGGCGTTCTTCCTTTGTAATGCTGTTTACCTTTTTGTCCGCGTCTATGCCCGAAAGAGAAACTATGACGGGTATAAGCTTCGACGGAAGAAGGTCTGAAAGCGCATTTTTAAAGTCCTTGTTGTTATATTTCCTAAAGTCCCGCAATAGCCTTGCGTCAAGCTCCTTTTCGCTCAAAGCGGGCTTTAGATCTATATATATCACGGGAGACCGAGAAAGCTTGTCGTTTATATATCTGCTTGCGGAGAGTATAACGGGACCCGAAACGCCCTTTGATGTGAAAAGCATCTCACCGAAGTCCGAATAGACCTCCTTGCCTCCCGCAAATACCTTTATTTCTATATTTTTGAGGCTAAGACCCTCCAAAAGCGGTATCCATTTTTCATCCGAAAGAAGAGGAACGAGAGAGGGATAGCACTGCGTAACGCTGTGTCCCAGCGCGGAAGCGAGCCTATAGCCGTCGCCCGTGGAGCCCGTGGCGGGATATGAAAGTCCGCCCGAAGCTATGACAACGCTCTCACATTCAAGCTCCCTGCCGTCCGAAAGCCTTACGCCCGTTACCCTTTTGCCCGATGTGATTATATTCTTTGCGCTTGTGTTGTAAAGCACTTCACAGCCGTTATTTACAACGAATTTTTCCATAGCCTTCACAATGTCGTTCGACTTGTCGGAGCGCGGAAAAACTCTGCTGCCTCTTTCTGTCTTGAGGGGCACGCCCCGTTTTTCAAAAAAATCCATAAGGTCGCTGCTTGAGAAGGTATAAAAGGCGCTGTAGAGAAAATAGGGATTGCCCAAGGTGTTGGCAATAAGCCCCTCGGGGTCGGACGCATTCGTAACGTTGCACCTGCCCTTGCCCGTTATAAAGAGCTTTCTTCCCACTCTGTCCTTTTTCTCGATGAGAGTAACGCTTTCGCCCCTCATCGCCGCCTGACCCGCCGCCATCATGCCTGCGGGACCGCCGCCTATAACAATGACCTTTTTCATAAAATTCAATCCTAAAATCAGAGATATTTTTTCTTTATTCCCGAGGAATATACCTTGTATTTCTCCCACAAGTCCTCGAGCTTGTCAAGTCCGTCCGTTATATAGCCCTTTCTCTTTATGCTTATGGCTACAAGAAGGGCGTTTATAAGGCTAAGGGGCGCAACAAGGCTGTCTATGAAGCTTAGCATATCGCTTGAAGCTATAAGACTTATCGTAGCCCCGTTCACAAGCGGAGACTGTCTGCTGTCGGTTATGGCTATTGTCTTTGCTCCCCTGCTGTATGCGTATTCAACCGCCTTGACCGTCTTGTATGAATATCTCGGAAAGCTTATGCCTATGAGGAGGTCGTCCTCCTCTATTCTGAATATATGCTCGAAGGTATCCGTAACGGTACCCGTCGAAGCGTTTATGACATTATCGCGCATGAGATTGAGATAAAAAGCCAAAAACTGCGAAAGCGCGGAGGAGCTTCTTCCGCCCACAACAAACACTCTCTTTGCGCTTATTATACGCTCCACAGCCTCGTCAAAGTCCTTGGGCTCTATATTGCAAAGGGTGTTTGTTATCCTTGCGGCGTCGCTTTCAAGCACGCTTTGGAGTATGTCCTTGTCGGCTCTGGCGATCCTGTCGAAAGAGAGCTTCATTCTCTGCGTGGCTGTAAGCTCGTTTTTCACAAGCTCCTTAAGCGCTTCCTGAAGCCTGGGATAGCCGTCGAAGCCAAGCTCATTGGCAAAGCGGACAACGGTGGATTCGCTCACGCCCGCTATCTCTCCGAGCCTCGACGCTGTAAGATACACCGCGTCGTCATAGTGCTCCTTCAGAAAATTGGCTATCCTCTTTTGTCCCTTGCTGAGACTGCTCATTTTGTCGTCTATAATTTTCAGTAAATCATTGCTGTCAACCATAAGCTTATTTATCTCACTTTTATATTTTAATACAATACATCACAGTACCATAATATCACAGTTTAAAAATTAAGTCAATATTTTTACATTTCAAAAGAGCTTTCGCAATGAAAGCTCTTTTAAGAATGTTGAAAAAGTACAATTTAACATAAAAAATGAAAAGTTATATGATTTGTACAATCAAAAAAGCGTCGCAGACTAAAATCCGCAGGAGGAATTCACTTCCTCCGAGGACAGGAACTTTTCTGTAATTTTGGTGATTTATTCACCAAAATTCAGAAAACACGGCTGGTTCCTTCCTTAGTCTAACTGAAAGAAATGCAAGCATTTCTTTCAAGCGTGTCGATTTTATCGACACGCAGAAAAGAGCTTTCGCAATGAAAGCTCTTTTGAACTACTGTATATTTTTTATCCTCTGAGCTGGGCGCCGAGCTTTGCTTCAAGCTCCGCTATTATCTTCTTCATGGGCGAATTCACTTCGTCGTCGGTAAGAGTTCTGTCCTCGGCTCTGAATGAGATGTTGTAGGCTACGGACTTATAGCCCTCGGGTATCTGCTTTCCTCTGAACACATCGAAAAGCTGTATGTCCTCAAGGAGCTTTCCGCCCTTTGCCTTTATAATGTCCTCAATATCCTTTACTATGACCTCTTCCTTTACAAGAAGCGCTATATCTCTTGTCATAGCGGGATATTTGGGGAGCGAACGATATTTTCTGTCAAAGTCTGCAAGCTCATAGAGCTTATCCACATCTATAACGGCTATATAAGTCTTTGCGCCTATGCCGTACTTGTCGGCAACGGCGGGATGAAGCTCGCCCACATAGCCTATGCTTTCATCGCCCGCGTCTATTGAAGCAAGCCTTCCGGGATGCATGAACGGCAGATCGCTCTTGGGAGAATAGCTTACCTTATCCCTCATTCCGAGCACCTCGAAAAGCTCCTCGGTAATGCCCTTTATGCCGTAAAAATCTATCTTGCCGTACATACCCAGAGTGAGCATATTCTTTTCCTCGGGAAGCTCCGTTAAAGGAAGCGTCTTGGGTATATATACCTTGCCCGTCTCAAAGAGATAAGCCGAATCATTCCTTCTGTTGTAATTGGTTGAAATGGAATTGAGCATACCGTTCAGCGTGAGAGTACGCATTATGCTGAAATCCTCTCCCAGAGGATTGGATATCGTAACGGTGTTCCTAAGCTCGCTGTCCTCGGGTATATTGAGCTTGTCAAATACCTTGGGCGACTCAAAGCTGAAGCACTTTGCCTCGCTCAGACCGAGGCTGACCATAGTGTTCATTATCTTGTCGTCTATTATTTGAGTATAGGACTTCTTGCCTACGGTGGGCGTGCCTGCCGCAAGAGTTGTCTCTATATTATCATAGCCGTAAAATCTTGCAACTTCCTCCGCAAGGTCGGCTTCGGTGAGAAGGTCGGGTCTGAAGGTGGGTATGTCAGCCCTTCTGCCGTCCGCCTTTACCTCTACAAGCGCAAGCAGGTCTATCATTTCCTTCTCGCTTAAGTCGGTGCCCAAAAGCGCGTTTATGCCCTCGGTAGTATAGTCAACGCTCCACTTTTCTCTCTTGTTGGGATAGCAGTCCACCATGCCCTCGCACACCTCGCCGCAGCCGAGCATTTCAACGAGCTGAACGGCTCTGTTCACTGCGTCAAGCGTAAGATTGGGGTCAAGTCCCTTCTCGTATTTTGCGGAAGCGTCCGTTCTCATGCCCAGCTTCTTTGCCGTTATTCTGACATTGGGACCGTTGAAATTGGCAGACTCAAAGAGTATGGCTCTTGCGCCCTCCGTTATCATGGAGTTTTCGCCGCCCATAACGCCCGCAACGGCTACAGCCTTGTTGCAATCGGAAATGACGAGCATGCTCTCGTCAAGGTTTCTCACCTGACCGTCAAGAGTTGTTATTGTTTCGCCCTTTTTGGCATTTCTTACGATTATTTTTGCATCGTCGATGGTGTCTATATCAAAGGCGTGCATGGGCTGTCCAAGCTCCAGCATAACATAGTTTGTGATGTCGACTATGTTGTTTATGGGTCTTACGCCGGAGGCTGTGAGCCTGTGTCTTAGCCAGAGGGGAGAGGGACCGATTTTAACGTTCTTTACGGCTCTGGCAATATATCTCGGGCAGAGCTCGGGATTTTGTATTTCAACATCTATGAGGTCCGCGGTCTTGCCCTCCGCCTTTTCCTCTACCTTTATATCGGGATATTTAAAGGGCAGTCTGTAGGTTGCGGCAGCCTCTCTTGCAAGTCCCACAATGCTGAAGCAGTCGGGACGGTTGGAGGTTATCTCGAACTCCACAACGTCGTCCTCCATTTGGAGAAGCTTCTTCACATCTGCGCCCAGAGGTACCTCATCCTTGAAAATATAAATGCCGTATTCGGGAGCCTCGGGATAGTCGTGGAGAGTGAAGCCAAGCTCCTCTATGGAGCACATCATGCCGTTTGACTCAACGCCCCTGAGCTTGCCCTTCTTTATTTTTTCAATGCCGTTGCCGTGGTAAACGGTAGCTCCCACAAGAGCAACGGGCACTATCGCTCCCACATAGAGATTGGGCGCGCCCGTAACTATCTGCAAGGGCTCTCCCGAGCCTATATCCACCTTTGTAACAACAAGCTTGTCTGCGTCGGGGTGCTTTTCTATCTCGAGCACCTTGCCCGTAACAACGTTTGTTATTTCCTTTGCCATGGTCGTAACGGACTCCACCTTTGAGCCCGAAAGCGTGATTTTATCTATAAAATCCTGAGTTGTGGCATCCATGTCCACATATTCCTTTAACCAACTGATAGGTAAATCCATAATTCAAACCTCCCTAAAACTGCTTCAAGAACTTGGTATCATTTTCAAACAACAATCTAAGATCGGAGATAGCATATTTCTGCATGGCAATTCTTTCAAGACCTAAACCGAAAGCAAAGCCCGAATATACCTTGGGGTCGATGCCCGACATTTCAAGCACCTTGGGATGCACCATACCGCAGCCCAGAACCTCTATCCAACCGCTGTCCTTGCAGACACGGCAGCCCTTTCCTCCGCAGGCAAAGCATGAAGCGTCCATCTCTGCGCTCGGCTCTGTGAACGGGAAATGATGAGGTCTGAATCTTACCTTTGTGTTCTCGCCGAAAAGACCCTTTGCAAATTCCGCAAGAGCGCCCTTAAGGTCGCCCATCGTTATGCCCTTGTCTATCACAAGACCTTCAAGCTGATGGAAAACGGGAGAATGAGTTGCGTCCACCTCGTCGGAGCGGTAGACCCTTCCGGGAGCTATTATCCTTATGGGCGGTTTTCTGGTCTCCATAGTCCTGACCTGCATGGGCGAGGTCTGCGTTCTCAGAAGAAAATCGCCTATGCCGTTTATATAGAATGTGTCCTGCTCGTCCCTTGCGGGGTGATCCTTGGGGATATTGAGCGCCTCAAAGTTGTAGTAAGCCGTTTCCACCTCGGGACCCTCGACTATCTCATAGCCCATGCCTATGAATATATTTGATATCTCGTCTATTACCTGCGTCATGGGGTGCTTATGTCCAAGCTCCGTAACCTTGCCGGGCATTGTAACATCTATTGTTTCAGCCTTCAGTTTAAGCTCCTGCGCCTTTGAAGCAAGAGAAGTCTTTGCTTCCTCAAGCTTTGACTCTATCTCGCTTCTGACCTCGTTGGCAAGCTGACCTATGACGGGTCTTTCCTCCTTGCTCAATGAGCCCATGCCCTTAAGTATCTGCGTAAGCTCACCCTTTTTGCCGAGAATTTCCACTCTCAGCTCCTCAAGGGTCTTGAGGTCTGCCGCCTCGGCAAGCCTTTTGGCTGCCCTTTCCTTGATTTGAGTTAATTTTTCCTTCATTTAGTGTTCTCCTTCCTTTATTATTCAATAATAAAAAAGCGCCCCTCAAAAAGGGACGACAAAAAAATTACCGCGTTACCACCCGAATTCCCGGCAAGTCGCCGGACGCTCTTAAGAGAAATAACGGTCTCATACCGCGCCCTCCTACTCCTTTCAAGTTTCAGAAAGCGGACTCCGCGCGTGAACTTCGGCATAATTTATGTTAGGGACTGCTTTCAGCCGATGACAGTCCGTCTCTTTTAACTCCGTTATGCTTACTTTTCGCCATCACAGTCTTTAAAAACTTATATCAGTATAACCCGAAAACAAAATATTGTCAAGTATTTTTGCCAAAACCAAAATTAAATTGGCTCCGACTTCGGAAATGACGGTATATGAGCCATAAGATACCGTTTTAAAATTTGTAATAAAATTGTAAAAAAAGGTTTTATTTTGAAAAATATTATGGTATAATAATAAAAGAAGTACAATGAAAGGGGCTGATGTTATGAAAAAAGCTTTAAGGATTATGGGAAATGTAACATTGGCAGGCATTATACTGACTTTAAGCTGTGTTACGGCGTTTGCGTCGGATAGTACCAAGGCGTATGATATACTTAAATCGCAGATAGCGGAGGAGGACCCCATTCTGGAAAATTATTATGCGGCTTATGACAAGGACGGCAACGACTGGCACGGTATATTCGACGGCAAAGGCAGAATGATAGCGCTTGCGGCTACGGTCTACGACAGAGGCGACGCCGAAACAATGGCTGACAAATTCGGAGACAAGCTCTATTACAAGGTGCCTATGGAGCACAGAAAGGGCGCTGACTTCTATCAGGTGATAGTGCCTATGTATGAAAATACGGAGCTCGAAATGCTCTGCGCAAGACCAAAAAGTCTGTATAAGGACGGCTATAAGGTGATCGAGGACTGGAACCTTACCAAGGACGGACAGGTGCTTATTCTTAGAACCAACCTTACATCTTCCTATATGGTAAGACTCACATCGGGAGATGAAACGGCTTATATCCGCTGGGGAAGCGACTGGTACCCCGAGGAGGACATAGCAAAATAATTACTTCGGCAAAAAAGCAGATACGCGGCATGCATATCTGCTTTTTTAATGTGTTTTATATTTACTGTTTCTTACTGCTCCGGTCCGACACCATATGCACGGCGAAGGGTATGCCCACGACTGCAAGCGAGGCGACGCCGAGCACCGCATAGCCCTTTGCCACTATGTTGCCTATTCCCGTCTGCGCCGCCGCAAGAGCCGCAAGCGTGAAAAACGCCGCGGATATTGGGCTCCATAAGCTTCTCTTGGGGCTGTTTTCCGCCTCGTCCTTGCATATGCGGTTTACGCATCTTGCCACCATGCCCGATATAAGATTGACGCCCGTTGAAAATACGCCAAGGAATATAAGAAGGGATATGACCGACTTCAATATGCCCGCATTTCTGCCCTGTCCCGCAAGAAGCATTAGGGGTATATCCGCAAGCCCCGAGGTCTCGCCGTCGATGAGCTCGGGCATATATACCACGGCGCAAAGACCCACGACCACAAGGAGCGTAGCCGCAGAATTTATAATGAACATATACACCGCCGCTCTGTCTATCTGTTTTTCGCTTGTACACGGCTTTATCTGCTGATACATTAAGCCTATTGTTGAAAGCTCAAACGAAAAATACATCACAGCGCTTAAAAGAGCGGGAGCGAAAGAGCCCGTGCGTTCGGATGAAACGGGCATTCTGCCGCCTGCCATGGACGCTATGTTTTCCGTTATGCTATCCCACTGCTTTATTATGCAGGGCACAAGCACAGCAACAAGCCCCGCTATTATTATGACGGATATGGCGAAGGCGAACCTCCTGACTATCTTTGTGCCGTAAGTTGCCACGGCGCATATGAATACGCCTACCGCAGCAGTGCAGAGCAGATAGGGTATACCCAGAAGCTCCTTCATAACAGCGCCTCCCGTTGCAAAGGCTGCCGAGGTGGCAGACAGTACAAGCAAGACATACACTATCTCGAAAAGGTTTGAAAAAACTACTCTGTATTTTCCGTAAAAGCTGTCCGAAAAGCTCCTGTAATCATAGAGCTTATTTCTGTAAGCATATTTCAGCCCATATCCAAAAAACAAAGCCAGAAGTCCCTGCGAGACAAGCGGGAGCACGAGCGCCCATACGCCGAAGTCCACAAAATAACGCATTATCTGATTGCCGGAAGCAAAGCCGCCGCCAAACTGCGATGTGAACGCCACAAAGGCAATGCCGAGCGCCAAGGCTTTTTTACCTCTATCTTTCAATCAACTCTCCTCCTTTCCGCCCAAATGCGGAAATCTCAAAGCCCGAAATCTATACTAACTTTATATATTTTGCTCAAATTACTGCCATATTTTTGATAATTATACAACAAAATCACCACCCTGTCATTGTTAATATTATACAAAAAACAGCGTGTTGGCTAAAATTTATATAAAATTTATATTATTTTTATGAAATATTTATAAGCTTAACAGAAAATTAACAAAGTAATGTTAAAAATATATTTCATTTTTCAATATCTATGGAAAAAAAGTAAAAATAAGTGTATCATTATATTTAGCATTAAAAAAAAGCGAGAGGGTGAACCTGTTGATAAAATTTTTTAAAAACAATTATAATCTTGTAAAAAGCCTTTATACTCTGGGCGTTATAATAATAGCCATAATATTCTTCAGATATACGGAAAATCTTGAGGTCTCGAATTTTCTGCCTATAATATTGAATGTGCTTTCGCCCTTTATATACGGAGCAGTGGTGGCGTATATACTCAACATAGGCACAAGATTTCTGGAAAGAAAGGTATTTGTGAAATTCAAATACTTTAAAAACGGCGACGAAAAGGTAAGGCGCAGGGAAAGACTTCTTTCCATAGCCATAGCCTTTATAGTGCTCATAGGCGCCATAATAGGCATTGTGTCCTACATCATACCCGAGATAATGTCATCCGTGCAGAATGTCATAAACGTAGCCATAGGCTTCGACTATTCGGGCATAAGACGCTGGGTGGATAACTTCCTTATACAGAACAACATAGTGCTGGGAACGGAAGCCTATAATTCACTCATAGGAAGCATAGACAATATCATGTCCACGATCACTAACTGGATAAAATATCTTCCCAATATGATATGGTCGGTCGTAAGCCATGCCATAGGCATAGCCTCGTCGCTCGTGGATGTTATAATGGGGCTTATAATAGCGCTTTATATACTCTCGGACAAGGAGAAGATAGTCGCTTGGGGCAAGAAGATAACAAGGTGCTTATTCTCCGAAAAGCACTCGGAAATAGCCATAAAAAATGTGAAGATGATAAACAACACCTTCAACAGCTTTTTTACGGGCAAAACGCTTGATTCTCTAATTATAGGCGTCATTTTCTTCCTTGGCGCCGTGATACTGCATATGCCCTATCCCCTGCTTTTTTCAATAATAATAGCCATAACGAATATGATACCCTATTTCGGTCCGTTTATAGGCGCGGTACCCGTTACTCTGCTTACGATACTCGTATCTCCCATAAAGGGCTTGTGGGTGCTTATATTCATAATAATACTTCAGCAGTTCGACGGCATGATACTGGGACCCAAGATATTGGGCGATTCCATAGGTCTCAAGCCCATAGGCGTTATGTTCGCCATAATAGTGGGCGGAGCTATAGCGGGACCCATGGGTATGTTTTTCGGCGTTCCTCTTTCCGCCTGCATATTCAAGCTTTTGTTTGACTTCATAGAAAGAGTTTACTCAAATAAATATCCCGAGGAGGAAATTAGCAGTGCTGAAACCGAAGAGGGCTAATATATTCGCTCTTATACTTGTTTTATTTACATTTCTTACACCCTTTGCGGCGGCGTATTTGCTCAAAACCGCGGCTGACGCGGACAAGGCGGAAATTGCCGTGGTTACGCTTCAGGATGTATTTATGATACTTCTGCCCGTCGTGATTTACTGTATTTTATTCAGAACAAAATTGACCGACATTGTGCCTCACGAGAGGCTTACGCTCAAAAATGCGGGCTATGTGGCGCTTCTGACCTTGCTCGTGAGCCCCGTCATATCCCTTGTGTCATCCGTAACGGCGCTTTTTTACTCGGCTGACATAAACGCCGATATGCTGAACGAGATGAACAAAATGCCCACTCTGCTTGCAGTGTTTGCCATGGCTGTTATGCCTGCGGTATTCGAGGAGCTTGCCTTCAGAGGCATAATATTGAGCAACATGAAGTCGCGTTCCATAGTCAAGGCGGCAGCGGCGTCAGCGCTCATGTTCGGACTTTTTCATCTGGACTTCTATCAGATGGGCTACGCCATTGTGGCAGGATTTTTCTTCGCCCTTCTGGTGGCGCAGACAAATTCCATATTTTCCTCCATGCTTTCGCATTTGCTCATAAACGGCGTGCAGGTGTTGAATGTAAAGCTTATGATGAGCACAATGACAAGCATAGAGCGGGAACAGCTCATTTCAGCCGTACCCACCGCAAAGGAAAACCT
>CANRNM010000076.1 GCA_947631975.1 uncultured Clostridia bacterium | reverse complement strand
TGCCCGTCATAGCCATAGGCGTGCCTACCGTCGTGGACGCCGCAACTCTTGCAAACGACACCATAGACAGGCTCACGGAGGCATTTTTGAGCCAAAGCCGAAAGGACAGCGAGTTTTACAATATGCTGAGCCAAATGGCGGAGGAGGAAAAATATCAGCTCATAAAGGAAGTGCTGGAGCCATATTCCGAGAATATGTTTGTTACGCCCAAGGAGGTGGACGCAGTTATAGAAAACATAGTCAATATCATAGCCAACAGCATAAATATAGCTATACACCCCGGAATAAAGCAGGAGGATATAAATAGGTATAAATTTTAAAAGGAGAGCCTGCGCTCTCCTTTATTTCAAATTCCCCGCATATTCCCTGCACACGGCGCAGTAATCGCCCTTTTCGTTCCATTCGAGCAGTCTGCCGCACAGTCTGCACCGCCTTGCGTAGCTTTCCACATTGTCTATAAGTCCGTTTATGAGCGCCTCGTTGCACTTTCTTCGCTGTTCCTCGAGCCATGCGTGGTCCACGGACATATCCCAGCTTCGGCTGCACATATAGTAGGCGTCGAGCATCTTGCTGAAGCTCAGGCAGTCGTCCACTCTGCTTAGGCGCACGGGAGGCTTTTTCAGCTCCTGCGCTCCGCTTAGCCTCTGCCTCACATAGTCCAGCCAAAGCGATCTTATGTTGGGGTCCTTGAGATCCACGGGCATTACAGCCATGTCGAATATATCCATTTTGTTTTTTTCCGCTTTAAGCTTGTTGTATATGTTCAATATTATGTCCACTATGTCCGAGGCCTCCTGAAGGCTTTCTTTTATATAGGGCTTTGGCACATCGAAGCGCGCCCAAGCAGCCAAGGCATTTTTGAGGCTTATGTTCTCGTCCTCCAATATCCTGCGCGGGAAGTTCACGCATATGCCCTTTACATTCTGCGTTTTGGCGTTAAGACCCTTTCTTATGTACTCCAGCTCCTTTTTGCCGCAGGCGGTAACATAGCCTATGTCAAACTTTCCTCGTCTGCCCGCTCTGCCCGCTATCTGCTTTATCTCGCTTGAATTGAGGGGTCTGCTTTCCCTGCCGTCGAATTTGTATGCCTCCATGAACACTATGCGCCTTACGGGCAGATTTACGCCCATGCCTATGGCGTCCGTGGTTACAAGCACGGAGGAACGCCCCGTTATGAAGTTTTCAAACTGCTGTTTTCTCGCCTTGTAGGGCAGAGCGCCGTAGAGCACGCTTACGGATATGCCCTTTTTTATGAGCTGGGCGCCTATGGCGTTTACCTTTGCCTTGGAAAAAGCCACGAGGGCGTCGCCGTTTTGCACATCGTCTATTTTAAAGGGCGTATCCTCCACCACAAGGGGAGTTTTGCGCCTGTGGTGCACTATGGTGTAGTAGTCGCCGCAGCCGTCTATAAGCCCCGTTAGTATGTCGAGAGCCTCGGGCGCGGTACACAGGCATATTTCGTCCGCGCGTATGTTCATTATGGCTTTTGTCCAGGCGTGTCCCCTTATGGGGTCGGCTATCATCTGACATTCGTCTATCACTGCCACGTTATATTCGCTTCTGAAATTGGCAAGCTCCACGGTAGATGCCGTATGCGAGGCGTTTTCAACTATATGCTCCTCCTCGCCCGTTATGAGCGAGCAGGGTATGCCCTCGCCGTTTAGAGTGTCGCTCACCTCCAGAGCAAGCAGTCTGAGGGGCGAAAGATACACTCCGCGCTTCGCCTCCTTTAGCTTTTGGAGCGAGGTGTAGGTCTTTCCGCTGTTGGTCTTGCCCACGTGTATGTAAAATACGCGCCTTTTGCCCCTTCTGACTCTCTCATCGGCATATACCGCCTTAAAGCTGTCGCTCATTTTGTCCAATGTGTAGGTGTAGTCCTCCAGCTTGACAAGGGGAGCGGCGCCCTCGTTGAAATATCTTGCAAATATATCTCTCTTGCGCAGAAACGGTCTTATGTCGGCATATTCGGGCTCCTTGAGGAGCAGTCTTTTTTGGTATACCCTTCCGCTTTCCATTATGAGCGCAAGCTCGTTCAGCCTTTTGAGCTTTGCATATATTTCGGGCTTTAAATGGGGCGAGAGCGGGAATTTGCTTTTTGCCGTGTGGAAACGATATATCAGCCTGTTGACATTATAAGAAAAGGCAGAATTTACCTTGCCTTCAGACATTTTAAGGAAAATATCCGCCTTGTAGTCTATGTCGCGGGCAAGCCCCGCAAGCTGCTTCTTAGGAAGCTTCATATTCGGCGGTACAGTTCGGCTCGATAAAAACCTTTCGGTGATATCGCGGAGCGCAAGCCTGTCCTTTTCAAGATATTTAATTGAGCTTAAGTCGATGTTTTTCTTCTTTTTAGAGTTCATAGTGTTAAATAAAATATAGGGTGATTACAGTTCCCCCTACAGACTAAAAATAGTATTTTATTTTTTATGAAATCCCCTTCAGTAGCCCACGGGCGAGCAATGCTCGCCCCTACGAGTGATTAGCTCACATAGTGGTTTGTAGGGGCGTGCATTGCACGCCCGTTTTACATTTTAACTTTTCGTCAGTCTGACTGAGGGGGCGGTGGAAGAATACCCCCTGCCGCCAATATTTTTAATTTCTCCGCTTTACTCACTCGATATTATTCTGCGCCTTGCACGCTATGATGCAGTTTTTCATAAGCATAGCTATCGTCATGGGGCCCACGCCTCCCGGCACGGGGGTTATGTAAGACGCCTTCTTAGAAACGTTCTCAAAGTCCACGTCGCCCGTGAGCTTATTGTCTGCGCCCCTGTTTATGCCCACATCTATAACGACAACGCCTTCCTTAACCATATCCTCTTTTATAAACTTGGGTATGCCCACTGCGGCTATGAGTATGTCGGCGTTTCGGCATATACCGCCTATGTCTCTTGTCTTGGAGTGGCAGGTGGTAACGGTGCCGTTTTCGGAGAGCAAAAGCATGCCCACGGGCTTGCCAACTATGTTGCTCCTGCCCACTACAACGCAGTTTTTGCCCGTTATGTCCACTCCGCTGCGCTTTATAAGCTCTATACAGCCTGCGGGCGTGCAGGCCTTGAGACTTGCCTTGCCTATGCTCAAAAGTCCCACATTGTAGGGGTGGAAGCCGTCCACGTCCTTTTCGGGCAGTATTCTTAAGAGCACCTTGTTTTCATCTATATGCTTGGGCAGAGGGAGCTGTACCAATATGCCGTTGCAGTCCTTGTCGGCGTTGAGCTTGTCTATGAGGGTCAGAAGCTCCGCCTCCGATGTGTCTGCGCTAAGCTCGTAGCTCAACGATCTTATACCGCAGAATTCACACGCCTTCTTTTTGTTGCGCACATACACTTGGCTTGCGGGGTCGTCGCCCACGAGCACCACCGCAAGGCAGGGCGTTATGTTCTTCTTTGAAAGCTCCGCCGCCTCGAGCTTGGCTTCCTCCTTTATCTGCGAGGATATAGCCTTGCCGTCTATTATTTCAGCCATATTTTTAAGCCTCCTTATTTTATATCCACCGTTTCGATGAACGGTTCTTGGTTCTGCTGTTTCACAAAGCAATAAAGCTTGTTGTTGCCCGTATTCAGGAATATGCCGTTCTTGTCGTATTCCTGCCTTATGTCGCTGCCGTCGAGCTTACAGCTGTATACGCTGTTTTTTTCCAGATCCGAATAATATATCCTGTCGTTATACACATTTACATCGGCGCAGGGACTCTCTATAACGGTTGAAAGCGACTGCTTCACAAGGTCGTAGCACATGAGGTTGTTTTCATAGCCCGAGCCCTTGTTTATTTCCGTAACGGCATTTGTGTAGTAGAGCTTGCCCTTGTCGTAGTTGAGATAAGCCGCCACAATGGGGTTTTCCTCGTCTATTATCTCGGGAGAGCTGCCGTCGAGATTGACTCTCACTATTTTACCGCTGAGCGAATAATCCACATAGTATATCATATTTTCGGCTATTATGGGATAGTAGCAGGTCGCCTGTACTATTTTTTCGGCGTTTTTGCCGTCGAGGTCAGCCCTGTAGAGGTTCTGTCCGTCGCCGTAGTCCGCATAATATATCTTGTCGCCGTATACCGTCATGTAGTAAGCCGTCTGCGGTATTATCTCCGTGTTTTCGCTGCCGTCAAGCTTCATTCTGTAAATGTGAAAATCGCTGTCCTCATGCACGTAATATATATAGTCGCCCATTACGTTTATGAAATAGCTCGTACCGCTGTTGAGCTTCACGGGCTCTCCGCTGCCGTCGTCCTTGTATATTGAAAAGCCGTCGTCGGAGTTCTGATAGTACGTTACATTGTCCTTATAGCACACGCTTCCCAGATTGCTTATGTTGCCGTCGGTGTTGCCCATGTCGGCGGCAGGCTCGTCCTTTGCTCCGCAGCCGCTCAGGAGCATGAGCGCCATGGCGCATAACGCCGCTTTTTTAAATATTTTCATATACATTCTCCTTTTTATCAGAAAAGTCCCGTTATATGTCCGTCGCTGTCCACATCTATGTTTTCTGCGGCGGAAGCCTTGGGAAGTCCGGGCATTACCATTACATTGCCCGTGAGCACGACTATGAAGCCCGCGCCCGCGCTCACCCTCACTTCCTTTACGCTTATATTGAAGCCTTGGGGTCTGCCGAGCAGAGCGGGATTGTCGCTTAATGAATATTGCGTCTTGGCTATGCACACGGGGAGCTTGTCGTAGCCCAGAGCCTCCAGCCTTGCTATTTCCTTCTTTGCCTTGGCGTCTATCTCTATGCCGTCTGCGCCGTATATTTCCTTTGCGATGGTCGTTATCTTGTCCACTATGCCGTCGTTCTCGTCATAGAGCACATGAAAATCGCTCTTTTTGCTTTCAAGCACGCTTATTACCTTCTCGGCAAGCTCTATTCCGCCTTCTCCGCCCTTTTCCCATACCTTGGCAACGGCGAAGTCTGCGCCCATAGACTCGCATCTGTCCTTGATGTAACTTACCTCCTCGTCGCTGTCCGTTACGAAGTTGTTAAGCGTTACCACGACGGGCACGCCGAATTTATGAAGGTTCTCTATGTGCTTTTCAAGGTTGCAGAAGCCCTTTTTGACAGCCTCTATGTTGGGGGTGTTCAGCTCGGCTTTGTCCACTCCGCCGTTGTACTTAAGCGCCCTTACGGTAGCCACGAGCACAACGCAGTCGGGCTTCAAGCCCGCCTTCCTGCACTTTATGTCAAAGAACTTCTCCGCGCCCAGGTCAGAGCCGAAGCCTGCCTCGGTAACGGTTATTTCGCTTAAGCCCAGAGCCATCTTGGTGGCCTTTACGGAATTGCAGCCGTGGGCTATGTTTGCGAAGGGTCCGCCGTGTATAATGGCGGGAGTGTGCTCGAGCGTCTGCACGAGGTTGGGCTTTATGGCGTCCTTCAAAAGCGCAGCCATAGCGCCTACCGCCTTGAGGTCCTTGGGAGTTACGGGCTTTCCGTTGTAGGTATAGGCAACGACTATACTTGAAAGCTTGTCCTTGAGGTCGTCTATGTCCTCCGCAAGGCAGACTATAGCCATTATCTCCGAAGCCACGGTTATTATAAAGCCGTCCTCTCTTGTAACGCCGTTTATCTTTCCGCCCAGACCCGCAACTATCTGTCTTAAGGCTCTGTCGTTGAGGTCAACGCATCTTTTCCATGTGATGTTGTTGGGGTCTATGCCCAGGGCGTTGCCCTGATGGATATGGTTGTCTATCATGGACGAGAGGAGGTTGTTTGCGGTCGTCATAGCGTGTATGTCGCCCGTGAAGTGGAGATTGATGTCCTCCATGGGGACCACCTGCGAATAGCCGCCGCCCGCAGCTCCGCCCTTTATGCCCATGCATGGACCCAGAGAGGGCTCTCTAAGAGCCACAAGGGATTTTTTGCCAAGCCTGTTGAGCGCCTGCGAAAGACCTATAGTAACCGTTGTTTTGCCTTCGCCCGCGGGCGTGGGGTTTATGGCTGTTACAAGCACGAGCTTGCCCTTCTTGTCCTCCGAAAGGAGCTTATCCGAAAGCTTTGCCTTGTACCTGCCGTAGAGCTCCAGATACTCCGTGTCTATGCCGAATCTCTCGGCTACCTCTGTTATGGGCTGCATAACACATTCCTGCGCTATCTGTATGTCGCTTTTCATATTGTTTCCCTCCCGAAATTTATATATTCATAGGTGATTTTCCTAAACATTATTTTAACCCTATTGCAATTTATTGTCAATGAAATGTTTAAAGAAAAGCAGTAAGGCTTTTCTTGGACTTTCTTATTTTTTTACTTTTTGAAAAGTAAATAAAATTTATTATCTTTCTTTTTTTTCGCAAAAAAAAGAAACAAAAAAGCATGTTCAGAACTTTCCCTACGGGAAAGTTCTGATACCCGAAGGGCGACTGAGGGGGGATAAATCAAACACATATTTATACCTTACAAAATAACTTTATCTCTGCCCAACTATTTACATTTTCCCGCAAATATGTTATTATACAATAAATACGAAATACGGCAAAAGGAGAGAAACGCTATGAAACTCTGGGGCGGACGCTTCACAAAATCCACGGACAGCTTTACGGATCACTTCCACAGCTCCATATCATTCGACAGCAGAATGTACAAGGAGGACATACTCGGCAGCTGTGCTCACGCCGAAATGCTCGGCAGGCAGGGCATAATACCCAAGGAGGACGCAGAGCTTATTATAAAGACGCTAAAGGAAATACTTGACGACATAGAAAAGGGCAATGTGAGCTTTGACGAGAAGGCGGAGGACATACATATGAATGTTGAAACTCTGCTCATTTCAAGGATAGGCGACACGGGCAAAAGACTGCACACGGGCAGGAGCAGGAACGACCAGGTGGCTCTTGACATAAGGATGTATCTTAAGGCGCAGACGGTTGAAATAAAGTCGCTTTTGAAGGAGCTTATAACCGTCATAAACGGCATTGCGGAGAGGAATGTTTCCACCGTTATGCCGGGCTATACTCATCTGCAGAACGCCCAGCCCGTTACGCTTGCACACCATGTGCTGGCTTATGCGGAGATGTTCAAGCGCGACTACGCAAGGCTAAGCGACGCTTACAAGAGGACTAATGTCATGCCCCTCGGCTCGGGCGCTCTCGCTGCCACAACCTACCCCCTCGACAGGGAGTTCGTGCGCGAGGCTCTCGGCTTTGAGAGCATAACTCTCGATTCCATGGACGGCGTGAGCGACAGGGACTTCGTTATAGAGCTTTTGAGCGCTCTTTCAATGATAATGATGCATCTTTCGCGCTTCTGTGAGGAGATAATAATTTGGAACTCCCAGCAGTACAAATTTGTGGAGATGGACGACGCCTATTCCACGGGAAGCTCCATTATGCCGCAGAAAAAGAACCCCGATATGGCAGAGCTCATAAGGGGCAAGACGGGCAGGGTCTACGGTCATCTCATGGCTATGCTCACCGTCATGAAGGGCATACCCCTTGCGTACAACAAGGATATGCAGGAGGACAAGGAGGGCGTTTTTGACGCAGTGGACACAGTGAAGATGTGTCTTCCCGTTTTCACCCGCATGATAGACACCATGACAATAAACAAGGACAATATGCGCCGCGCGGCAAGAAAGGGCTTCATGAACGCCACGGACGCGGCGGACTGGCTCGTGAAGCAGGGCGTGCCCTTCAGAGACGCCCATGCCATAATAGGCAGGCTCGTGCTCTACTGCATAGAGCATGAAAAGGAGCTCGACGAGCTCACTCTTGAGGAATTCAGGGCTGTCAGCGATGTATTCACGCAGGATATATATAAGGCTATAGACCTCGATACCTGCGTCAATTCAAGGACTGTTGCGGGCGGACCCTCCGAGGAGTATATAAAGGGGCTTATAGAGCTTAATAAAAAATATTTGGCTGAATTGGATTAAAAGCGCATTTTTAGGAAAAGCTATCCTTAAGGGATAGCTTTTTTGTATGTGTCGATAAACAATTTTTTTAACAATTAGTTGCTCAATGAATGGGTGAGAGAAGCCTCCCTCTTTGAGGGAGGGGGACCGCCGAAGGCGGTGGAAGGAGTATAATATTGTTAGTTTCGCATTCTCCCTCAGTCGCCCTGCGGGCGACAGCTCCCTCCCGGAGGGAGCCTTTCATGCCGTCCTTTAGCCCGTTAGGGCTAAGGGAAGGTGTCAATCCGAAAGGATTGACGGAAGGGTATTGTTTATATAAAGACACTTTTTCAGTTTAAAACTATCCCCCGAAGGGATAGCTTTTTTATTTACAGAAAGGACTGATAACAATGAAAATGACATTCAGGTGGTACGGTGAGGGCAACGACAGCGTTTCGCTCAACGACATAAGGCAGATACCGGGCTGTTCGGGCATAATGGGCGTTTTGAATCAATATCCCGCGGGCGAGGTATGGCAGAAGGACGCCATAAAGGAATATATGGAGCACGTACATTCATACGGTCTTGAAGCCGAGGTCATAGAGAGCGTGAATGTGCACGAGGACATCAAAATGGGCTTGCCCTCCAGGGAAAAATATATCGAAAACTATATAGCTACGATAAAAAACCTTGCCGAAAACGGCGTGAAGGTGATAGTTTATAATTTTATGCCCGTTTTCGACTGGCTCAGAACGGACCTTGCGGGCGAGGTGGGCGACGGCTCCACTGCGCTCTGCTATGACGACGAAAAATTGAAGGGCATGACTCCCCGCGATATCGTGGAGAGCACGCTCGAGGGCAGCAAGGGCTTCCCGCTGCCGGGCTGGGAGGCGGACAGGCTCTCCGAGCTGGAAAAGACGCTTGAAATATACAAGGGCATAACAGAGGACGACCTCAGAGCCAATTATAAATATTTCCTCGAAAAAATAATACCCGCCTGCGAGGAGGTCGGCGTAAAAATGGCAGTGCACCCCGACGACCCCGCCTGGCCGCTTTTCGGTCTGCCGAGGATAGCCCATTCAAAGGAGGACTTCGACATAATAACGGATATGGCGGATTCGCCCTCCAACTGCCTCTGCCTCTGCTCGGGCTCCCTGGGTTCCTCTCCCGACAACGACATACCTGCCATAATAAGGCATTTCGGCAAAAAGGGCAAGGTCGCCTGCGCCCATGTGCGCAATATTAAATACTTCGGCAACAAGAAATTCAGGGAGGCGTCCCACCTTTCGAGCGACGGCGATCTGGATATGTATGAAATTGTGCGGGCGATATTCGACACCTGCCCCGATATCTATATACGCCCCGACCACGGCAGGATGATATGGGGCGAAAAGGCGCGCCCCGGCTACGGACTGTATGACCGCGCCCTCGGTATAATGTATATCAACGGTCTGTGGGAAGCAATGGAAAAGGGGAGATAGAGCGAGCCTGCAAGAACGGGGACTGTCCCGAAAAGTATTGTTGTCTGTTCTCTGTTATGCCGGCTTTCTTGCTACAGGTAGTCAATAAGGCTTATATGCTGCGGGACTGTCCCAAAGGTTTTGTAGGGGCGAGCCTTGGTTGCATGGGCGAGCAGTTTTGCGAAGCAAAACGACCAGCCATTGCTCGCCCGCTTGCAGGGCGATATTCTCCCGCCCTGCTAAAGTGTTTTAAGCAGTGTATCCCCGCCCGTCTTATCTATTCCGCCACTCGCTGATGAAAGGCTCGTTTACGGAATGATAATGACGGGCTTTTGGTGTTGGCATAAAGTTAGGTAAAACCGATACCCTTTGTAGGGGCGTGCAATGCACGCCCGTTTTTGTTGAGTTTTAAGCACAAATTATAGAATTTTGCACTTCCCTTGCCGGTAGGGGAGACCTTTGGTTGCATGGGCGAGCAGTTTTGCGAAGCAAAACGACCGGCCTGTGGTCTCCCGCGGGCGTGCAATGCACGCCCCTACAAGTAATTGGCTCATTTATTGGTTTGTATGGGCTCACAAACACACCCTTGCTATCGCCTCCGCGATAACCTCCACGCTGTTTCCCGCCTCCTCCCTTGTATTTGTCTGCGCGCCCAGCTCTATCAGCATGCTTTTGTCCTTCATATGCAGCGAATACCTATAGGCGTTTATGTATATTTTTCTGCAAATATCGGCATTTTCGGAGCAGAGCGCATACTGCATCTGATAGCTTAGGGCTAGGTTGGTGTCGAGATAGGGATTGTCGAGCCCCTCCGTCTTTATGAGCTTTCCGTCCTCCCATTTTCGGCATATGCCGTTGAAAAGCATTATCTTGGCGTACGGCTTGCCGTCTATACGGGTCGCAAGGCGCAGATTTTCGTTCACGCCGTCCCTGTGCAGATCTATCACAAGCTGTATAGACGGATTTTCCGCTATTATCTGCGTTATTACGGGCTCGGCTCTCTCATATGCCCCGTCCCTTTGGGGCTTGCCGTCCACCACGTCGAAGCGGTCGGTTATGTGCAGGCACTCCACGCCGTATTTGTCCTCAAGTATGCTTTTAAGCCGTTCTCCCGCCTCTATCACGCCCTCGTTCACATCCCTGCTGTCGGCGTACATCTCGCTTGCGTGGGTGTGAAAAATAAGTATCTTGGGTCCGTTTCCTTCCATATTAATATGTAAATTTTTTTCAGCCATTTTTTTGGTGTCGAAAAGCCCCGCGTCGAATCCCGTCTTTTTGTCGAAGGCATAAAACGCCTTTATCGAGCCGTCGGGCAGGGAATTTCCCGCGAGCGAATTTTCGGCGGAGCCTATGCTCACGCTCCCCAGCTCCAGCACCGACACGCTCCTTTCGGGCAGCGTGTTTTTGCCTGCTCTGTGCCACAAAACGACGGCTAATATTATTAAAACAACTATAAAGCCCCTGCTTTTCATGCTTGTTCACTGTCCTTGCTTGTTAATAAATAAACGAACTTTTGGCTAAGACAGACAAAAAGGGTATATGAAAATTGTGCGTTTGAACGAAGTTTCCTGCGACATATTTTATTTACATTTAATTTACGGTTTATTCATATTTCGGTATTATCATAATAATTGAAATATTATCTTAATATCGGAATGTTTGCTCCGGGAAAAAGGGAGGACGCACACCTTTTTATCCTTATAAATGTTATATTTATTTTTCGGCGCAAATATTCTTATTAACATAACAAAAAAACAAAGAACAAGGAGGAATAGTATGAAAAGAAGCTTAAAAAGGGCTTTGAGCGCGGTTCTGGCGGCGGCTATGCTCTTTGGCTCAATAAGTCTTTCATCCGTTGAAGCGTTTGCGGAGGGCTCAATAGCGGGCGGCGGATGGTATGAAACCATTTTTGCGGAGCTTACGGGTGTGAATAATGTAACGGCGGTAAGCTGGAG
>CANRNM010000075.1 GCA_947631975.1 uncultured Clostridia bacterium | reverse complement strand
TCGCTTTCCCGAAGGGAAAGTTCTGATACCCGAAGGGCGACTGAAGGGTAAAAAAATATTTTATCGACACGCAGAACGGGCGTGCAAGGCACGCCCGCGTTTATTGAATTTTTAGCACAAAATATAAATTTTGTTGTTCCCTTGCCTGTAGGGGCGACTTGCAGTCGCCCGCGAAAGACCATAGGTCTTCCCTGTATTGAAGTCAGTGCAATGGTAACCCTCCTCATTGATTTTATATATCGTTTATATATTAAAAAATTTATAAAAAGTTTATATATTTTCACTTGCTAAAATTTGCATATAGGTATATAATTGTTTTGTGTGTGTTAAAAAACCGAAAAGAGTTGAATTTCAATGAGGATCAAAAAAATAAAGGACACCGAAATAGCCTCTGTGGCATTGATAATAATTGTAATAGCTTTAAGCTTTATAGCGGGTTTTATGCTTATTATCAATATTGCAGAGCGCTCCTGCGAGGACACTCTAAGGGACGCCACAATGCAGTTTGCCGAAACCGTGTCGCAGAACACACAAAACGACAGGGAGCAGCTCCAGGTCATTGCGGGCATACTTTCGCAGCACAACGACATAAATTCGGACGAAGCCAAGGCTCACCTTGCATCCTTCCGTCAAAAGGGCACAATATCCGCTATTTCTCTGCTTCTTCCCGACAGCACAATGGTATACTGCTCCGACGACTACAGAGAGCTTGACGGACAATTAAGCTTTGAAAAAGAGGCAGAAAGCGCTCCTTACATATCCAATGTTGTAAAAAGCAAAAACGACGTAAAATATATTTATCACGCAGTACCCGTCGAGAAAAACGGCAATACAATAGGCATACTCTACGGCTATGTAAACCTTAACGACCTGCCCATAAGATACAAGGCGACAGCCTTCGGCGGCGATGCAGAAAGATATATGGTAGACACCGGCAACGGCGATATGCTCATTGACACATGGCACGGCGTTCTCGGCAATATATATGACGAGGCGTTTGCCAAGCGCAAAATAAAGGGCAAAATGACAATGGAGCAGTTCCGCGACAATGTAACCTCCGGCAGAGAGGGCGGAATTTCCATGTTCTCAACGGGAGCGCAGGAATATTTTTACTTCTATTACTATCCCGTGGGCATAAATAACTGGACGGTAATGCTTTCCGTTGCCGAAAGCGAGGTATTTGAGGATGAAAACAAAATAAGCCGTATACTCTGCGCAATGGCTGTCATAGAAATACTTTTCTTCCTTATCATATTCCTGAGAGCAAAACGCGAAAGCGCCGAAAGAGCAAGACGCCTCTCCCAGACAATGTATATGTACGACATACAGGAGACGCTTTTTGACGCTCACAAGAACGATGAAAACATAATAACCGCGCTTATGAAGACTGCAAGGATAGTAGAAGCGAGAGCTTCGTTCTTTGCCGTTATAGAGGACGACGAGCTTGTAAAGCTTTTCATATGGTCCAAGAACGAAAGCATAGTGAAGGATATAGCGGGCGACGCTCCCACACAGTGGGATGATGAGATCAAAAAATCATTTGTAAACGATGAGAGCGTGATATGCTTCAGAGGTCAGAACAATCCTAATATCCCCGACAGCTTCCTTGAAAAGATAGACGCGCAGAGCGCAATGCTCGTGCCTATAATAGACTCAAATGAAAAGCTTGCGGGCGTGCTGGGAGCGCTTGATATCTCCAAGGCATGGAAGACTGCCGAGCCTCTCGAATGTGTATCCATAAACTTCCTTATGGCTTACAAGAATGTAGAGTCCTACAACATAATACACAAGATGGGCACCACCGACGCCCTCACGGGACTTAAGAACAGAAATTGCTATCAGAACGACCTTGGCGGTTTTATAGAGATCGGCAGGGCTATGAGCTGTCTTTATGTGGACGTGAACGGACTTCACGAGCTCAACAACACCTTGGGACACGAGGCGGGCGACGAAATGCTTATGTACATAAGCAGCAAGCTCATAGAATACTTCGGCGCAGACTATGCCTATAGGATAGGCGGCGACGAGTTCGTGGTGTTCGTGTTTGACGAGGACGAGGAGAGTATAAATGCAGAGCTTGAAAAAGTGAATAAAGAGCTTGCCGAAAGAAATTATCACATTTCCGTAGGCCATTCCATAAGAAAGCCCTTCGATACCAACACAGAGAGCGTCATCGCCAGAGCGGAGCGCAGAATGTACGAGCAGAAACAGCTCTACTACCGGGACAAGGACGACGACACCAGAAAGAGGGAGCTCAACACCAGATTCCAGCAGATACTCACCGAGAAGAAGGACGCCGACAACTTTATGTCCATCATTTCTTCTTACTTCATGGGAGTGTATGTTGTAGACCTCAAAAAGGACACCACAAGGACGATATATGCCCCGTCGTTCTTTGAAACAATGCTCAGCAACAATCACTACAGCTTCAAGGGCTCTATGATGGACTATGTTGAAATGAGCGTTGTGGATGACGATAAAAAGGCGTTTATAAGCTTTATAGACTATGATGAGATAACCAAAAAGCTGGAGCGCAACATAATACCCGAATTCCACTACAGAAAGCCCGACGGCTTGAGAGTGGTATTGAGAGTATATAAGTCCAACGAATATTCCGAAAGAAATGCCGAGACCTATTGGCTTTTCGAGGAATACAATCTCAAGAGATAATTGTTGCTGTGGGGCGGGCATTGCTCGCCCCATACTTTTAAAAAAAACTGTAAAACCTTGATATAACGAAAAAAAATCATATAAATTCATATAAAAAATATATTGACATTACAAATTTACAGTGATAAAATATACTAAACTTATATGAATAGGAGGAAAATATATGAATACCAGAAAAATAAGCATTATGGGACTATTGATAGCGCTCACCTGCGTTGCGACTATGATAATAAGAATACCTATACCCGCAACAAACGGCTACATCAATGTGGGCGACAGCATCATACTCATTGCAGCCGTTATATTCGGCAATCCCTTCGGAGTTGTGGCAGGAGGCATAGGCTCGGCGCTTGCGGACCTTCTTTCGGGCTATGTGAACTATGCGCCCGTTACGCTCATTGTAAAGGGCATTGAAGGACTTGTAGTCGCTCTTATAGCGGGCAGAGGCACAGGCTTTTTCACCGTCAGAAAAATCGGCGCGTCCGTTGTGGGCGTAGCGTGGATGGTGCTCGGCTATTTCATAGCGGAGGTGTTTATGTACGGCGCTGCGGCTGCCGCAGGCTCCGCTCTTTCAAACTGTGTTCAGGCAGGCGGAAGCCTCGTTATATACGCCGTGCTCGGATATGCGCTCTATAAGATACATATAGAGAATTTTATTCATGATATCGGTTAAAATAATAAAAAAATAAAGTGAAGGAAGGTAATTTTGTGGACAACAGATTCATTGAGCTGGCTAAAAACCTCGTAAGCTACAGCTGTGATGTACAAAAAGGCGAGAGAGTGCTCATAAGCTGCAACGGCACTGCGGCATTTCCCCTTGTGAAGGCTATAATAAGAGAGGTTTACAATGCAGGCGCCTATCCCTATGTGGAGCTTAGATCCAACATAATACAGAGGGAGCTTCTAATGGGCTGTTCAAAAGAGCAGTTCGACGCGGTCAAGGAGCTTGACAACGCAAGAATGGCTCTTATGGACTGCTATATAGGCATAGGCTGCAACGACAACACATCGGAGCTTGCGGACGTGCCCGATGAAAAGCAGGCGCTCTGGAACAGAGACTACGACAACGACATTCTCGAAACCAGGCTTAAGAAAAAATGGGTGGTTTTAAGATATCCCAACAACTCTCTTGCGCAGTCCGCAGGCACGAGCCTCGATGCCTTCGAGGACTTCTACTTCAAGGTATGCAATCTTGACTACAGCAAGATGAGCAAGGCTATGGACAACCTTGTGGAGCTTATGAACAGGACGGACAAGGTAAGGCTCGTGGCTAAGGACACGGACATTACATTCAGCATAAAGGATATACCTGCCATAAAGTGCGACGGCAAGATGAATATACCCGACGGCGAGGTATACACGGCGCCCGTTAAGGACAGCGTAAACGGCGTTATATCGTACAACACGCCCACGGAATACCAAGGCGTGACCTATACCGACGTAAGGCTTAGGTTTGAAAACGGCAAGATAGTCGAGGCAACCGCAAACGACACCGAAAGAGTGAACCATGTGTTTGACACCGACGAGGGCGCAAGATATGTGGGCGAATTTGCCATAGGCGTAAATCCCTTCATAACAAAGGCTATGAAGAACATACTCTTTGACGAAAAAATAAGAGGCTCTATACACTTCACGCCGGGCAACGCCTACGAGGACGCCGACAACGGCAACAGAAGCGCAATACACTGGGATCTCGTGCTCATAATGACGGAGGAATACGGCGGAGGCGAAATATACTTCGACGACGTTCTCATAAGAAAGGACGGACTTTTCGTCATAGACGAGCTTAAGTGCCTCAATCCCGAAAATTTGATGTAAAAAATATGAAATTTACGGGCGAGCAATACGACCGGTCATTGCACGCCCGTTTATAACATTTTATATAATTTGAATTTTTCGACAATCTGCACCGCCCCCTTCGGGGGCGATTTTTTTTGTCAAAATCTGAAGCAGGTTTATATTTTTCAGCCCAAAAAACACGGAAACGGCATAAACAGCAAAAAAAACGGCATAAATAAACTTTATTTGTGCTCCAAAGTATGATACAATGATAATAGAAAGCTATATTCAAAAAAATGCCGCGGCATATGCGGATAAAAATACCATGGAGCAAAAGGCTTACGGGAGAAGGTGATATGTTGTTGGATGTTCGTTTCAGTGTGGACGATATGGCATCGGGCTATGACATCATGCTGGCTATAAGGTCAAAGGAGCCCGAAATAAATGTGGACAATCTCTATATTTCGGGTAGGTCTGTGAGGGAGATCACGGGCTTCAAGGGCGATAATCTCAGCGACTATTCGCCCGACGAGCTTAAAAACTCCAGAGCTATACCCAGTTTTGACGCTATTTCATTTTCATTCAACCGTCTGACGGACACCAAGCAGTGGGGAAAGGAAAGCTCCTCGGGCAAAACCGTTCTCCCCGCCATAGTCATAAAGACGGACGGCGAATTTATAGCTCCCATCATAACGGAGGGAAAGCTTCCCGAGCTTGCGCCCGAGGCAAAGCCCCTGTCGGGCTTGAGAAGGATATTTGCGAGCAGAGACGCCATTGATGAAAATCAGATAGCCATGATAGAGTACGAAAAGAGCGTGAGCCAAAGAGAAAAAATGATAGCCATCAACAGCGGTCTGGACTACATAAACGAGGCTTCCAGGATATATGCAAAGACGGCTAACGGCGCAGAGCTCACCGCGAAGGAAAGAGAATTTATCGACAAGGGCAATATAAATATGCCCAATTCTGCCGTGCGCAGGATCAATTTGTCCGAGCTCAACAAAAGCAGACCGTCCGCAAATAATGACATCGGTCTTACGGCAAAAATCGCCGAAGCCGGTAAAAAAGCACAGCAAAAGGATATGGGAATGTAAAAGCACCGATAATTTGATATCGGTGCTTTTAGTTTACATTGTGGTGTTTTCGGCGGGCATTTCGCCTCTTGTCATTCTGTTCCTGCCCTGTCCTCCGCCCATTCTGCCTCCGCCGTTTGATGTAACAACGGAGCTAAGTGTGAGCTCTGCGCTCTGCGAGCCCGCGCTCAATGTATAGGTCTTGCCCTGCTTAAGAGCGGGCGATGTTACGACCACCGACTGATAAGCCTTTGCGGGCGTGAACTTGGCTATAACGCTTCCGCCCTCGTCCGTGAGCGTTATGCTCTCTCCGCCGTTTATAACGCTGTCAAAGCTGTGGAGCACGGAGCACTGCTTGGAGCTTTCCGAAAAGCCCTGTGCCATGCCAGCACTGCCTGCGGCTATCACTGTGCCTCCCGTAACAACGGCTTCTCTCTCACAGTCCAGAGCCGAATTGCCGTTCTGCTCCGTTCCGCTTACATACACCGTTCCGCCTTCGACATATATAAAGCCGTTCGAGTCTATGCCGTCTCCTCCGGAATCCACGGTTATATTTCCGCCCTTTATGTCTATGGCTATGTTTTCGGGAGCAGCGGTGTCGCTGCTAGCGTTAATGCCGTCGTCAGAAGAAACAACGCTTATGCTGCCGTCGTTCACGGTTATATTTTCGCCCTCTATTCCTTCATAAGCGCTCGCTATGGCTATATTGCCCGCGCTTATTGTTACATTCTTTTCGGCATGTATGGCGTCGTCGCCGGAATTTATTTCAATACTGCCTCCGCTTATAGTTATATTTCCGTTGCTGTGAACAGAGTCGTCCTCCGTGTCAAGCTTGAACGCACCGCCTTTTATTATTATATCCTTTTCGCTTTTGAGCGCTTTTTTGCTGTCGCTCTGCTCCTCGGATGTCATTTCGGATGCCGTTTCGCTTGTGCTTTGGGTCGTATTTTCCGATACGGCTTCCCTCGGCTGTGCCGTCATTTTCTCCCCTGCCCGTCTGCCTAAGCCTCCGTTTGGCATATCGGGTCTGCCGTTTGGCATATTTCCTCTGCCGAAGCCCTCGGGAGGAGCACTGCCGTCAAAGCCCTCTGGGGGAGCACTGCCGTCAAAGCCCTCGGGAGGTGTGCCGTTGTGTCCATGAAAGCCCATGCCGGGCATAGCCTGCGCCTTGTTTGCCTTGGCGTTTTCACTCGTATGTCCCTCGCCTGTCTTTATGCTTATATTCCCGCCCTCGGCGATCAGCACGTTTTCACTCTGTATGCCGTCATTTCCCGAAGCTATATTTATATCTCCGCTCTTTATATACACATAGCCCCTGTTTTCCTCCGTGCTGTCCGACTTTATGCCGTCCTCGCCCGCGGTTATGTCAATGCTTCCTCCGCCTATCTTAACGCAGTCCTTTCCTTCCATTCCCGTGTCGGGCGCAGTGATTTTTATATTGCCTCCCGTTATCACAAGGTCGTCCTTTGACACTATGCCGTGCTTATAGTCCGTCTTTATGTCAAGAGCGCCCTCACCGTTTACGGTTAGGTCTGCCTTGCTGAATATAACTCCGTCCTGCTCGCCCGTGTCGCTGCCTGACGAAAGAATATTATTGCTGTCTTTGGCAAGCGTTATGAACACCTTGTCGGCTTCCTTTATATCTATGGGCGCAATGCTCTCGTTTTCTATCGTAACGCCCTCCAGCACAAGCTGTACCTTTTTGCCGGGAGCGTTCACCGTTATTTGCGTACCGCTCGCCTTGCCGTTTACAACATAACAGCCCTCGTCCGATATGGTAACCGTGCCGTCCTTCACCTCCGCGCCCTCCGCGCTTATATTGCTGCCCAGAGTTATTATTTTGGACGTGCTCCTGTCATAGCTCCCGTCCGTATCCCTCTGTGTAAACTGCGTGTCTATATTCATATACTGCGTAGTTTCAGCCTGCGCAGATGTGCCCGCACAGCCCGAAAGAGGCGTTGAAAGCGCAAGCACCGTCATAAGCATTACCGCAAAAATTTTAAGCCTCATATTCTCCACTCCTTTTTTTAAAGCTCCTCGCCTGCGGCAGTCATCATTCCGCAGGATATTTCAAGATTGCCATTTCTGCATCTCAGCTTGTCTATAAATTCCTTTTCCCTCGCGCTGTCCTTAAGCTCTATTTCATAATTGAGAGAAAAGAGAGCTCCCATATTGGTCGTCTTTACGCCCATGAGCCTGTTTCTGGATGTGTATTCGCTCATTATATCGTCGAATACGTCCGTATAGTCAAGGCTTTCGGGTATAGTTATTTTAAGATGTCTTATCTTGGGATTTTCCTCGCCGAAGCCCGTCAGCGCGAGCAGTACCGAGAACAGACCCGTAACAGCCACAAAGAGCAGAGCTATTGCTATATAGCCCGTTCCCGAGGCAAGTCCCGCCGTCATTGCCAGGAACACCGAGGCTATATCCCTCGCGTTTCCCGGCACGGAGCGGAAGCGCACAAGGCTGAAGGCGCCCATTATGGCTATTCCAGTGCCCATATTTCCGTTCACGAGCATTATTACCACCTGAACCATGACGGGCAGAAGCGCAAGAGTGCAGGCAAAGCCCTTTGAACAGTGGTTTCTGAATTTGTGTATAAGAGCTATCGCCACTCCCATAAAAAGAGAGCACAATGTGCACAGCATAAAATTGACCGTGCTGAAATCCGTATTGTTTATGCTGGCAAAAGATGTTGTAAATATACTGTCAAGCACAGCAGAACACTTCCTTTCCTTTTCTGTTTATTAATTCCGTATAAGCCATACCGTATTTTGAAAACGAACACTGCCTTATTTCAAGCTCGTCAAGGACCCTGCAAAGATAATAAGGCAGAGCGTGCGGTATTTTTATTTCCATGAGTATGGTATCGCCGTCCATGAGCCTTTCGCCGAAGCGTCCGTCGCTTAGCGCCGTCATGTCGCTGCGCCATATTATATTGCTGTCAAACGTTATCCTGAGCCCGCTGTCCTCTATGCTGTCTATAGCCGTCCTGTCGTAGCCTATATACATAGCGGGCTTAAGACCTCCGTAGAAATCCATGAAATAGTCCAGCTCTTTTTTTATCTGCGAATCTATGGATAATTCCTTACCCCCGTAAAGATAGTCATAGGCTTCCTTATAGCTTAGGTCTATGCGCCTTTTGTACACTATACCGCGGTATTTCTTCTTAAGCTCTATGAACACCTCGCTGTCGGGCTCGGGCAGAGAATAAGAGCGAAGCCTTAGCTTTTCCTTATATACGGGCTTTTCAAGCGACTGTCTTATGAGTCTGTAGTCCTCTGTATCAAAATATATGTTGTTTATGGCTGTTCTGGCGTATCTGTCGGGCATGAACCTGCCTTCTATAGCCTTGTTAAGAGCCTTGTACTGCTCTCCGCTAAGCATATATTTCTTTTCATACCGTTCAAATACCTCCTGGTTTATGAGCATTTCATCATCTCCCTTTCGTCATGATAAATACTTTAATGCCTCAAAATTAGATAAACTTTAATCCAAAATAAGAATTTGATTGAAATTTGATTATATAACAAAAAATATACACAGGTATAAATTTTGTAAAAACACAAAAAAAGTGTAGAAATTTATATTGGTATATGTTAAAATATCAGTAATAGAACTATCGTGAATAAAAAAAGGAGAAGATATTATGCGTAAAACAAAAATCGTTTCAACACTTGGTCCCGCGTCCAACTCCGTGGAGGAGATAAAGGCGCTCATAAAGGCAGGCATAAGCGCTGCCAGACTCAATTTTTCTCATGGCGACCATGAGGAGCACGGCACCAGAATAGCCAACCTCAAGCAGGCAAGAGCGGAGCTTAACGCCTTCATACCCATCATACTCGACACAAAGGGTCCCGAGATAAGGACAAAGGGCTTGAAGGACGGCAAGAAGGTACAGCTCAAGACGGGTCAGACATTTACGCTCACCACTGACGACATAGTGGGCGACGAAACAAGAGTCGCAGTAACATACGAGGACATCACAAAGGATCTCGATGTGGGCTCGACCGTGCTCATAGACGACGGACTTATAGAGCTCAGAGTAAACGAGATAAAGGGCAACGATGTAATATGCACCGTTATCAATTCGGGCATTCTGGGCACAAAGAAGGGCGTCAACCTTCCCAACGTTCACCTCAACCTCCCCGCGCTCACCGATAAGGACATAGACGACATAAAGTTCGGCGTGAGCGTAGGCATAGACTATATTGCGGCTTCATTCATACGCACGGCAAGGGATGTGCTTGAAATAAGGCGCGTGCTCGAGGACTGCGGCGGAACCGATGTTCACATCATAGCCAAGATAGAAAACAGAGACGGCGTTGACAACATAGACGAGATACTCGAAGTAACGGACGGCATAATGGTAGCAAGAGGCGACCTCGGCGTTGAGATACCCTTTGAGGAGGTGCCCCTTGTTCAGAAAATGCTCATAGACAAGTGCGTTGAAAAGGGCAAGCCCGTTATAACGGCTACACAGATGCTCAACTCCATGATAGAAAATCCCAGACCCACAAGAGCCGAGGTAAACGACGTTGCAAACGCCATATTCGACCATACGGACGCCATAATGCTCTCGGGCGAGACTGCACAGGGCAGCTACCCCGTAGAGGCTGTAAAGGCTATGGACAGAATAGCAAGAAAGATAGAGTCCTCCATAAACTATGCGGAGAGATTCAACAAGGCGTTTTCAAAGAGCCTCAGCGTAAGAAATATAACAAGCGCTGTGAGCCACTCGGCATGCACTACGGCAAACGACCTGAACGCAGCCCTTATTTCTACCATCACTCTTTCGGGCAGAGCCGTAAAGGAGGTTTCAAAGTACAGACCCGGCACCACTATTTTAGGCTGTTCTCCCATAGAGAGGACCTGCCGTCAGCTAAACCTCATATGGGGCACGATACCCATGCTTACGGGCTTTGAGCAGTCGAGCATGTCAGACCTCTTTGACGACATCGCAGCCCAGGCAATAAAGCTCGGACACGCAAATAACGGCGAGCTCATGGTATTCACGGGCGGTACGCCTCTCGGAACAACGGGCTCTACCAACTCCATAAAGGTCGGCATTGTGGGCGATACGCTCATAAAGGGCAAGAGCATGAACAAGGTGGCAGACTGCACGGCTCACACCAACATATGCACAAGCTGCGAGGAGGCTAAGCTCCACTTCAAGACGGGCGATATATTCGTAACCTCCAATCCCGACAAGGGACTTATACCCTACATGATGAAGGCAAGCGCCATAATCGTGGGCGCAGCGGACGACAGGATAGACTTCACTCACGCAATAGACCTTGCAAGAGTCATGAATGTGCCCTGCGTGCTCTGCGACGTGGATGTGGCTTCCATAATACCCGACAAGATACTCGTAACAATAAGAACAAGCGACGGTTCGGTGCTTATAAAGAAGATGTAATACCTTTCTATCGGCATTTTTCAGACTGTCGAAAAAAAGTCAAAATAAGAAATATTATAATGGGCGAGCAATGGCTGGTCGCAACACTTCGTGTTGCTGCTCGCCCATGCAACCAAGGCACGCCCCTACAAACCACAATGTGAGCTGATCACTTGTAGGGACGGGGCATTGCCCGCCCGCAAAAACAAGATATCTTTATTGTTAAATAAAAACGGGAATTTTCCCGTTTTTCAAACTGTCGAAAAAGTACAATTAAATATAAAAAATGAAAAGTTATATGATTTGTACAATCAAAAAAGCGTCGCAGACTA
>CANRNM010000074.1 GCA_947631975.1 uncultured Clostridia bacterium | reverse complement strand
TATAGTGCAGGGAAGCGACCGCTTTTCTCTCCGCCGTTGCTCTTACCTCGGGACTGCTGTTTTCGGGAGCGTTTATAATCACGGCTCTGGGATTTGCCATTATGGAATTCCTGTTCATTATCGTTATGAACGAATCATTGTCGAAGGAAAGGGCGCTTCTTATGGCTCCGGCATATGCGGCAATGTTGTTTTCATTGTCCCTTCCAAGCTTATCGGTTAGATTTTTTCCATCAATATATATGCTGTCCAAAGCCTTGCGTATGTTTTCGTCATTCAGCTCATCAAGCCCCGTAACGCTTTTTATAAGGTCTATGTCGTTGTCGCTTAATGTCGCTCTTATAGCCTTCTGTATTGCGCCTGCGCTGTTTTCATTATAGCTTGCGGAATAATTTATTGCAGCAGAAGCCTTGCTGCGCATTGCTTCTTCCAATTTATTTTGTTTATTCTGTATTTCATTATGTCTTTCTTCCGTTTCAAACCATGTTTCGGGATCGCTGTAGTCGATATCTTCATTTGATAAGGGGCGCGCAACAGCCATAACGGCTCTCTGATCCAAAAAATTATCGCTCATGACCGTTACGAACGAATTGTTTTCGGGCAAGAGCGCTTCCCTTATTGCGCTTACATAATCGGCAAGGCTGTAATTATTGCCTTCTCCAAGCGTACTTGTTATACTTTTTCCGTTTATATATATTCTGTCGAGAGCCTTGCGCCTGTTCACGGCGTTTTGCTCCGTCTCCTCCTCCGAAACTTCATATCCCGTGATTCGGCTTATAAGTGCCGTATCGTCCATTTCTGCGGATATACCCAGATTTATGGCGTTGTCAAAAGCCTCCTGTATCTGTTCCTGTGTTATTGCCATTTTGCTTCCCCCTCGTATATATAATTTACGATTATCCTATTATCTATATTTTACCACATTTTTTGAATAAAAGCATTGTAGTTTGCGCTGTATATTTTACAGTTTACGCCATAATTGCTCCGCGTTTATTAAGTTTTGTATCCCTTTGAACTCAAAAAACGCCCGTCTTTATCATTTCCGCTGTAAAACCCCTTTTAGGGAGCGATAATTGATAAAACGGGCGGTATATTATTTTTTAAGATTTCCGAATAAACCTCTCACAAGATTACGGCTCACATCTCTGCCTATCTGTCCCAGAGTGCTTCTCACCGTGCTTGTGGCAATTTTGCTTATAGTGTCCGCGGTGCGTTTTCTTTCTCTCTCGCGCTCGCGTTCCTCTCTCTGTCTTTCCTTTTCTTCTTCCTTTGCCTTCTTTTCGGCTTCCTTTGCCGCAGCGGCTTCCTGCTGTGCCTTGAGCTTTTCGGCTTCCTCCTCCGCTTTTATTTCTTCAAGGTCCTCATATGCCGATTTGTTGTCAACGGCATCCTTGTATTTAAGGAAAAGGTCGGACGAATTTATTATGTTCTGCCTTGTCTGTTCCTCGCAGGGTCCCATAAAGCTTTGGGGAGGAAGTATAAACGCCCTCTGCACCATATCGGGCGCGCCCTTTTCATTGAGGAAGGACACCAGAGCCTCGCCTGTGCCGAGCGCAGTTATAGCCTCCGTTGTGTCAAAGGCGGGATTTACCCTAAATGACTGCGCCGCCGCCTTTATAGCCTTTTGCTCGTTGGGAGTGTAAGCCCTTAAGGCGTGCTGTATCCTGTTGCCTAGCTGTGCAAGTATGGTTTCGGGAATGTCCGACGGGCTCTGCGTTATGAAATAAATGCCTATTCCCTTCGAGCGAATGAGCCTTATGACCTGCTCGAGCTTTTCCATAAGAGCCTTCGGCGCGTCGTTGAAAAGCAGATGCGCTTCGTCAAAGAAGAATACCATTCTGGGCTTTTCCATATCGCCCACCTCGGGAAAGGCTTCGTAAAGGTCTGTCAGAAGCCACAAAAGGAAGGTGGAGTAGAGCTTGGGATTGTTGCCGAGCTTAACGCAGTCCAGCACATTTATAATACCCTTGCTTGTGTTTGTGAGCCTCACCCAGTCCTTTATGTCCAAATCGGGCTCGCCGAAGAATATATTTCCGCCTGCGTCCTCAAGCGACAGAAGCGCTCTTGTTATTGCGCCCACGCTCTGCGATGTAACATTGCCGTACTGCGTCTGAAGCTCCTTTGCGTTGTCCGATATGTATTGCAGCATTGCGCGCAGATCCTTTATATCTATGAGAAGAAGCTTCTTGTCGTCCGCAACTCTGAACGCTATGTCGAGTATACCGCTCTGCGTGGGGTTCAAGTCGAGAAGCCTTGACAAAAGCACGGGTCCCATGTTGGATATGGTAGTTCTCACGGGAATACCCTTTTCACCGAATACATCCCAGAAAGCCACGGGAAATTCCTTGCCCGCAAATTCTTCCGTTACATTGCATTTTTTGAGCTGTGCGCCAACATGCTCCTCCGTTTCGTTGCCTTTTTTGGCTATACCGCACACATCGCCCTTTATATCCACCATAAATACGGACACGCCCGCGTCGCTGAAGGTTTCAGCCATTACCTTAAGGCTTATCGTTTTGCCCGTGCCGGTGGCTCCCGCTATAAGTCCGTGCCTGTTTGCCATTCCGGCATTGAGATATATAGGCGTTTCCCCCGATGCTATCCATAATTTACCTTCGCTTGTATACATATTTTTTCCTCCTGTTTGTATATTTTTTATTTAAAATCCTTCAACGCCCTGTTCTGCCGCAGCCTTTATTCTCAGCTCGTCCATTATTTTGATACAGCCGTTTACATCCGTCTTTTTTTTGTAAAGCTCATTCAGAGCGACAGCCACATCGTCGCAGCTGAAGCCCTTTACTTTAGATGCCGATGTGGACGCGCGGAGATTTTCTTCTATAGATGCCGAAGCGTTTTCAAGCATGGGCGACTGAATGTTTGTAGTCTGATTTTTGAAGCAGTTTACGGTGGATATGCCGTCAAAAGCTATGTTGTAGTTTTTCTTGTCCGCGCAGAAATCCAGAAAATCAAGGCAGGCGTCTATGTGTTCGCCGTTTTTGTTTACCATCATCATATTTAGGTTTCCGCCCTCATAGGTGCCGTTGTTGGCAGTGTTAAGGAATACGGGCATTATCTCGAAGTCGTCGACGGTATATTTGCCATCCTTGGCAAGGTCGGTGTAGAACCATGTGTCCCATATAAAAGTCATTACGGCGCCGCCCGAGCTCATTACGGGGCTTATGCTGTCTATGTTCTGCCTCATATATTCTGCGCCGAACCAGCCCTTTTCAGCGGCATTTTTTATCCATTCTACCATGGCTGCCGCCTCGGGTATGTCCGCATAGGTGATGTTGTTTTTGTTTATGTCCTCAAGCTTTTTGGGGTCGTCCGCAAATACGGGGTCAAGAGCGAACTGCACAGGCCAGGCACAGCCGTCCGCAGGCCAGCAAATGGGAGTATATCCCGTGTCCATGAGAGCTTGACAGAGCATATCAAATTCCGCCTGAGTTGTCGCGGGCTTAAGTCCCAGACTATCGAGCAGCGTCTTGTTGTAATAACAGCCCGACACGGAGTTTTCCCAATAAGGAAGCCCCATTATGTTGCCGCTGCTGTCCGTGCAGTATTCCAGTGTGCTGTCCGTCAGCTCGTCTATCCATTTCTGTCCGTTCATATAGAGGAAATTTCCCTCCACATCAAAGCGATCCAGATCCGAATTGTGGAAGTGCATAAATATATCGGGCGCCTCGCCTTTTTCAAAGCTTTCGGCGGCGCGCTGTTCAAATTCGTTGTCCTCAAAAGGTACGGGCTTGATTTTATTTCCCGTCGCTTTTTCATATTGACTGAATATGCTTGTCATATAGCTTTTTGCCAAGTCGCTTTTTCTTCCCATTACGGTAATTGTAACGGGCTCGGAGCTGCCGCTTTTTACTCCCGCGCCTAAACAGCCCGTCAATATGAGCGATGCTGCCGCCGCAAATAGGGCAAGCATAAAAATTCTCTTTCTCATTGTACCCCTCCCTTTATGTGAAATTAAAATACTTATTAATTATATTTTATTATAAAAAATTATAAAAATCAATACAAAAGACGGCTATAATATAAATATCCTGTCGCAAACGGCAAATATAAAAGCCTAAACAACAAAAAATTTTCTGCATAAATGTGATAAAATAGTATTAAGCAAATAAATAACGGCATTTTAAAACAAAAATATATTTGAAAGGAAGGTATATATTATGCTTAAGAATTTATTTAGAATAACCGCTGCCGCTGCTGCCATAACACTGCTGTCAGCCTGTTCCGTTACCGTTTCATCGTATAACGGAGAGGCGTCCGCCGACGATGCTTCGGACTTTGTGGAGCTTTCCGAGGCTGTGCCCGACGCCATACTCGAGATAAGATATTATTCCACATATAATTTTGTGGGAGATAGGATAGACGGCTACGAGGAGCCCTGCGCGCTCCTCACCAAGGAGGCGGCGGAAGCTCTCAAGGGAGCGTCCGAGAGCGCAAAGGAGCTTGGCTACAGACTTAAAATTTACGATGCCTACCGTCCGCAGACAGCCGTAAACGACTTCATAGACTGGGCGGAGAACGACGACACCGAGATGAAGGAATATTTTTATCCCGAGCTGGATAAATCCGTGCTTTTCGAGCAGGGCTATATTGCGGACAAATCGGGACACAGCAGAGGAAGCACGGTCGACCTAACTCTCTTTGATATGGACACGGGCAAGGAAGCGGATATGGGAGGCACCTTCGATTACTTCGGAGAGCTTTCTCATCCCGATTATACGGGCGAATTGACGGATGAACAGATACAAAACAGAAATACATTAAGGGATATAATGCTCAAAAACGGCTTCAAGCCTCTTGATACGGAATGGTGGCACTTCACATTGGAGAACGAACCCTATCCCGACACCTATTTTGACTTCCCCGTAAGCGAGGATTCCGTGGCGAAATAATAAACGGGCAGGGCAAGCTTTTACCTATAAAACGGAGGCGCAGCAATGAACATAAAATGGGACGGAGAAAAGTATACCGACAGCTTTGCCTTTGTGCATCGCTACGGCAATGCGCTTATAGATATGATAGACGGGCAGGGGTTGTCCGTTTTGGATCTGGGCTGCGGAAACGGAGCCCTGACAAAGGAGCTTAGCGCCAAGGGCTATGATGCCGTGGGAATGGACGCTTCAAAGGAGCTTCTCGAAATCGCCCGCAGGAGCTATCCCGAATTGACATTTATACACGGCGACGCCGTTTCGTTTGATACGGATAAGAAGTATGATGTGGTTTTTTCAAACGCCGTATTTCACTGGATAGACAAAGAAAATCAGCCCCGTATGCTCTTAAATGTCTACAATGCGCTTAAAAACGGCGGACAGTTCATATTTGAGCTTGGAGGCTTCGGCAACAATGTGCTCATACACGGCGCGCTTAAGACCGAGTTTGAAAAGCGGGGCAAAAAATACACAATGCCTTTCTACTTCCCGTCCATAGGCGAATACGCCTCTCTGCTCGAAAAAGCGGGCTTTCTTGTAAGAAACGCCGTGCTCTTTGACAGAATGACGGAGCTTGAAGGCGAAAACGGTCTTTACGACTGGATAAAGATGTTTGTTAAAAAGCCTTTTGAAAATGTAGATAAAAATTTGGAGGAGGATATAATTAATTCGGCTGTTCATAAGCTCAAGGAAAGGCTTTTTATAAACGGCAAGTGGTATTCCGATTATGTGAGACTGAGATGCAAGGCTGTAAAGCCGTAATGCGCTTTTCTGTGGTATATTTTATTATAAAATGGCAAATATAATATAGTATACTACAGGAGGTGTAAATATGAAATACTTTGTAAATGAAAACTGCATAGGCTGCGGACTCTGCACAACTACTTGTCCGAACGTATTCACAATGACGGATGAAAATGTGGCAAGGGCTTCCGACAGCGATGTAAGCCCCGAGGACGAGCCTGCTGCAGAGGAAGCTCTGGAGGGCTGTCCCGTAGACGCTATAGAACACGCCTGAAAGTCCGAGCGAAGGACAGACGGCAGTAAATATTTTGTTTATCAAAAACCCCTCGCAGCGGCAATGCGCGAGGGGTCTTATGTATGATATTTTTACTTCATTATTCCTCTTTTTATTTTTGCTTCTATTATCTTTTTTACCGATCCATTTAGCCTTTCTTCACTTATTTCTCCGCCTTTTACGGCATTTAAAACGGCGTAGTATGCGCTGTCAAGGCTTTCGGGCATGAGGAGAACATCTATTCCCGCCTTGAACGCCCGAACTGCCGCCGCGTCGCTGCCGTAGTATTCCGATATTGCGCCCATGTTGAGTGCGTCCGAGATCACAAGCCCCTTATATCCCAGCTCGCCCTTAAGAAGCTCTGTTACAACATATTCCGATAGGTCTGCGGGCACGGTGTCTCCCGTGAGCTTTGGCACGGCTATATGCGCAACCATCACAAAATCGCTGTCCGCCTCTATTCCCTTTTTGAATGATACAAATTCCGTAGTCCTCATTTCGTCAAGTGTTCTTTCGCTTTGGCTGAAGCCCTCGTGAGAATTTGCCTCCGAGCCCCCGTGTCCGGGAAAGTGCTTCAGACAGGCGCTTATGCCCTTGTCCTGCAAGCCCCTTACCACCTCTGCCGAAAGCTCTCCGCATTTTTCGGCATCGCTTCCGAATGAGCGGTCGCCTATTTCCGTATTGTTTTTATCGGTCAGCACATCCGCAACGGGCGCAAAGTCGAGATTAAAGCCGAGCCTGCTAAGATATTTTCCTATGCTCTTTCCTATGTCGTTCGCTCTTTCGGCGTCCGCCACATATGCCATTGCCTCCGTTTTTTCAACACCCATGCTGTCGTTATTGGCAACTCTTGCGACCCTTCCGCCTTCCTCGTCTACAGCTGTAAAGAGGGGATATTTTGAGTTTTCCTGAAATCCGTCTATAAGCTTTTTTGTCTGCTCCGGGTCAACAATATTCTTTGCGAACAGTATTATTCCGCCCGCATTGTATTTGTTGAGCTTCTCCGTCATATCGGACGAAAACATGGTGGTGTCGCTGCCCGAATCGTCAAAACACTCGGGCACAACTATAAAAAGCTGACCTACCTTTTCTTCAAGGCTCATCTCCTGCAATATTTCATCCGCCCTGTCTGTCTTTTTGTCGGGCAGGGCAGCGGTTATATTGTCGTCCGTGGCTTTGGGCAGAAATTCGCTGTTTTTGTCCGCGCAGCCCGAAAGACATATTGTAAATATCACTATAAAAAATATAAGTCCTTTTTTCATTTGTACGACCTCCTTTTTTACAGTATAACACAAAAATAGCAAAAAATCTTGAAAAATATAAAATTAAAGAGTATACTTATTTAAAAGGAGTGATATATATGACAATAAATGACGCACTTGATAAATTGCTTAAGCTGGCGCTTGCCGACGAAGAACTCAAAAATAAGCTCATTGCCACGGAAAACGCAAAGGAGCCTATGGAGGAATTTTGCAGAATAGCCACAGAAAACGGCTGTCCCATAGCCTTGGGCGACCTGCTCGCTCTCAATGAAACCCTCTGGAATAACCTTCTTAAGAGCACCAACGGCGGCGCGACCTTCCCCATAGACGAATGGTCCGACACCTACGAGCAGTTCATATCATCGCTGAAATAGAATATTTGTTTTTAACGGAGAGAGCAGGGCTCTCTCCGTTTTATTGTATGAATAATAAAAGAGGACGGCTTTCACCGTACTTTCAGACTGTCGAAAAGTATGCCTTAACATGAAAATGAAAAGTCATACTTTAATGCAGAAGCAATATGTGAGGTGATTTTTATTGCTTTCGACAAAATAAAATATTTTTCACTTATTTTAACGATACTAATGTAAATATAAATAATGATAATTTATATAGCAGAATGTATGTACCAACGGAAACTAAACGTAGACTTTTAGGCGAATTATTTGAGCAATTTTGTGAGGAACACAGTTTGCAAGAAGATTTACTGAAAACCATAGATCAATCTGAAATATGGACTTATGAAAACCACTTAGAGTTTTTATATGTCTTATTAAAAGTAACTGAGGTCAATTCAGAGTATCAAACGAAATTGAAATAGATTAAACAAGCTCTTATATCTGCTACAAATGAAAAGAAAATTGATTCAGAATGAGCATAATTGACATATACTGTTAAAATGGCATATATTTATATAAATAGGGATATGATGTGAGAGGCGTGGTTATATGAGTAAAAATACAGAGTTTGAAGATGTAATACTGCGTGCGTTAATAAGCGGTGAAGTAAAGGTATTAGATGATGGATATATTAGTCTGACAAGCGGAGAGAAATATCAAACCTCTCCTTGGAAGGATTTTCCTAAAACACCGCAACCTCAAATCATCAAAGAAGGTTGGGGATATTAGCCCCTTATTCAGACTTTGTAATATCATCTTGGACTTGATTAAATATTTTTATATAAACATAAATTCTTGTTGATATTTGTTATATTTTGCTCTATAATATTATATATCAAAATATTAGGAGACAATATATGGCAGAATACATTTTATATTTAGATGAAAGTTATACACATAGTAATCGTGGACAGAGTTCTGCTTTTGCTATAGGGGGAGTTATACTTAAAAATACAGAGATAAATAATGTTGCTATACAAATTGATAATGTAAAGGCACAAATCTGGAATGATTTACCCAATTATAAGAGTATTATACTCCATGAGTTAGATTTAAAAAGAGCTGTTGAGCGACATGACAGCATAAATACGCTAAAAAAAGAATATGAAAGGTTTAGAAGAAATAGTGATAGTGCTAAATTGATTTATAAGGAATTTGCTAAAATTATACGACATTTCAACATTGTTACCTTAGGTTGCGTATTAAAGCAAGACGATTTTTATACAAACTTTTTTAAAGATATTCGTAATGATATTTCATTGGTTTGTATGCAAATTATTATTGAAAATTATACACATTTTTTATGTCAAAAGAAGGCGACCGGCAAAATTATTTATGAATCAAGGGATGAAGCAGATAAAACAATGCTAATGAGATTTCATCAGGTTTGCGCTATTGGCACTATGTATGTAAAACCATTGGCTATTCAGCAAAGAATTACTCAATTCCAATTTAAAGGGAAACAAATAAACGATCCCTGTTTGCAGTTGGCTGATTTTATTCCGAATCTTATTGCAAGAAAGGCACTTGATAAAAAGATCTATAAAGATACAAAGCCATTGTTGCAAGCAATTTGGGATAATGCTTATAAAGGAATAAATAACAATCGTAAAAGATATGGTATAAAAACAGTGCCAAGAGTAAATTGATAAAATTATAAATTAAATAATAAAGTTTATAAAATTACTTGACAAACATATAATAATAGTGTATTATAGTAATAGCTCTGGTTCTGACGAGCGCAATCGTTATGGTGATACACAGCAGGGCTGGTATCATTTGACATATAGATCTAAGGATAGCTTCCGAAGTGTGTATGTTGAAAAGCGACTCTATCGTACTAGTTATTTTTAAGCACCTGTAAAGCAGGTGCTTTTATATTGCAATTTATATGCTGTTATTGCTTTTTCGGATCCCACTTATGACCGCAATTCAAGCAATAATTTTCAGTTTTACCGCTTCCGACAAAGCCTCTAAGCAAACCGAAGCCTTTTTGTACTGCTTGGATTGAGGTTGAGCCACATTTGGGGCAAGTAACGGGTTTATTTGCATTTTCGGCTTTAATTTCCTGTTTATCTTCAAATTCAGATGTACTAAAATCTTTATTACCACATTGCGGGCATACTACTAAATCTGTATAGCCGTTGTTAATTATTGCATAACCACACTTTTTACACACATATATTTTTTTATCCATTTTGTATCACCTCTTATGACATTTTAACATATATAACGATAGCTTTCAATATTTAATCTCCACAAATATTTTCATTGGCACTCAAACGGCTATCCAATGTATTAAAAGTTGTAAAGGTGATAGATTCTTTTAGGCAGACTGGCAATGCCGATATTGTCCATTCATTTATACGAGATAACGAGTCTCTTGTCCCAACATATAATAAATTAAACAGTATTATACAGGCTTTTAGTAATCAAGGGGCTTGGTCTGGAATTAAAATGGCAGGTAAAGAACTTGGTAAGGGTGCATTAGCTTTAATCAAAGCGCACCCTGTTATAACTGCTATGACTGCTGCTTTTGCAGCCTACAAGTTTGCAGATAAATTCATATTTACATACGATGAAGATTTGGAAAAAGCTCAAAAGGCGTTAAATGATTACCAGTCTACACAGCAAGAAATTGAAAGCGTAAACAATGAACTGGCTACAACAAGTAAAAGAATGGACGAATTGCTTGCAAAAGACAGTTTAACACTTGTTGAAAAAGATGAACTTGCTAAATTACAGAGAAGCAATGATGAACTTGAACGCAAAGCTAAAATACTAGACATACAGAAGAATACTCAATCAGAAGCTGCTACCGCTGCCGTAAAATTAGCTTTAACCAAAAAGCAATCTCAGGACGGATTTTTCGGTCAGGCTTGGAATGTGCCTATCAATCCTAATGATGCACCATCAACTGAAACTGCTAAAATACGAGCTAATTCCCAAAAACTTAATGTTATGGAGGCCGTAACACAGTGGTCTAAAGCTGCACAATATCGTGCTAATATGATAGCGGATATTGAGCGTCAACTTACAAATCCAGATTTATCTAAAAAAGAACGGAAAAACCTAGAAAAAGAACTGGATGGTATATCTAAAGAGTATGATGATTTAGTAGAGCGTATTAGCGAAAAATTATCTGACACAGATATATTCAATGAGAATATAGACTTGATTGACGATCCTGAAATACTAGGTCAATTAAATGCTATGTATGATGCTGTTGACGAATTATTTGGGTCGTCGGGTTCGTCTGCCACAGCCAAAATAGAGGGTGCTGTTGCTAAATACAAGGGTTTAAAAGACGAGCTTATTGACTTGGCAAGGACAGGACAATTAACGGGTGATGCTCTTAAATCGGCAGGCGGCGACTTTAGCGCTTTCTATGACGACATTACGGGTAAAGGCGTTTCTATTGATGATGTTATAAGCCACTTCCAATCAATAGCCGACCCAGCGGGATATAACTTTGACGAACTGAGAAAACAGTTTAAGAAATCTTTAAGCGGTTTAGGCAAAGATGCAGAGAGTTTTGTAAACAATTTGTCGAAAGAGGAACTCACTGCCTACGCTCAAATAAAAGCAAAGGATATTGATACATCTGATTGGGATATTCCTACTTGGAAAGAGCAAATCGAGG
>CANRNM010000073.1 GCA_947631975.1 uncultured Clostridia bacterium | reverse complement strand
ATATATAGCTTATCACAGCACAAACCCTGTACATAACTGTTTATGACATCTAAACCGTTCATTTTCGGGACAGTCCCTGACTTCGAAGCGGGCGAGCAATGCTCGCCCCTACATTAAAATAATGTAGTATTCAAATTCCGAAACAACAAAAAAATACTTATCAATTATTTTGTAGTGTGAAGTGCGTTCCCGCCTCGTCTTTCGGAAATTTACAACAATTATGTAAAAGCTCGCCTTTTTCCTCCATTGTTTCACGTGGAACATTTTTCCGTTTTTCTTAATAACAGTATAACACAAAACAATCCCTCTTGAAACAACAAAACAAAAAAATAGTACACAAAAATCAAGTCGATTTTTGCGTACTATATTGTGGATTATGTTCTACATTTGCTCGGGAGCCTTAAGTCCCAGAAGGTCAAGACCCGACTTTAATATATCTCTCACAGCAAAAACTATGCTAAGCCTTGCTTTCTTTGTGGCTTCCTCGCTCTGCATTATGTTGTTTTCGTTGTAGAATTTGTTGAAAGCCTTGCAAAGCTCTATTATCTGCCTTGCCACGATGTAGGGCTCGTTCTTGTCCGCCGCTTCCGCAAGCTTCTCGGGAAATTCCTTTATCACCCTGCACACATTGAAGCTCGCCTCATCGCTAAGAAGGCTGTAGTCCACATCCTTTTCGCTCTTTTTAGCTCCGCTTCTCGCTATGATGCTGCACGCTCTGGCGTGTGTGTACTGCGCATAGGGTCCCGTTTCTCCGTCGAAGTTCAACATTCTGTCGAAGTCAAAGACAACATTCTTTATTCTGCTGTTAAAGAGGTCGTCAAATATAATGGCGCCTATTCCCACATCCTCTGCGACCTTTTCTTTGTTTTCGAGATCGGGATTTTTTTCTTCTATTATATTCTTGGTCTTTTCAACGGACATATTGAGTATGTCCTCCATGAGCACAACGTGTCCCTTTCTGGTGCTAAGCTTGCCGTCGCCCAGGCTCACAAGACCGAAGGGCGTATGCACAAGGTCCTTTGCCCAGTCGTAGCCCATAAGCTCTATCACCTTGAACCACTGCGCAAAGTGCAGATTTTGATCAAGAGCGGTAACATATATGCACTTATCAAAATCGTAGGTGTTTTTTCTGTATATAGCAGCCGAAATATCCCTCGTGGGATAGAGAGTGCCGCCGTCGCTCCTCAATATGAGGCAGGGGGGCATATTGTACTTTTCAAGGTCTACTATCTGCGCTCCGCGGCTCTCCGTGAGAAGGTCCTTTTCTCTAAGCTCGTCCACAACGGCAGCCATTTTGTCATTGTAAAAGCTTTCGCCCGCGTAGCTGTCAAATGTTATGCCAAGCCTGTCGTATATTCTATTAAATTCCTTCATGCTTATGTCGCAGAACCACTTCCAGAGGCTCAAAGCCTCCTCGTCGCCCTCCTGCATCTTCACAAGCCAGTTTCTCGCTTCGTCGTCAAGAGAAGGGTCTTTTTCGGCTTCCTCATGGAATTTGACATAAATTTTTGAAAGCTCCTTTATGTCGTCTCTTTCAACCGCTTCTTTGTTTCCCCATTTTTTATATGCCACAATAAGCTTTCCGAACTGCGTTCCCCAGTCGCCCAGGTGATTTATGCCCACAACATTGTAGCCGAGAGCTTTATAAATTTTGTTGAGGCTGTTGCCTATGGCAGTGGAGCGAAGATGTCCTATATGGAAGGGCTTTGCAATGTTGGGCGAGGAATAGTCTATGACTATGGTTTTGCCCTTTCCGACTTCGGAATTGATATATTTTCCGCCCTTTTCGCATACCTCGCTTAAAACGCTCTTTACAAAAACAGTCTTGTCCACATAAAAATTGATGTATGCATTCACGACCTTTATATCCGACAAAAATTCGGGTTTTTTGATTTTTTCCGCTATTTCCTTCGCAATGAGGGGCGGAGCCTTGCGCATTGTCTTGGCAAGCCTAAAGCATGGGAAGGCGTAGTCGCCCATGTCCGCCTTGGGTATCTCGATGCTCTGCGCTATTTCCTCCGCCTCAAGGTCTGTTGCCTCGGCTAAAGCGCGCGCGATCTCTTGTATAAAATCCATAGATATTCTCCTTTTAAAGCCATTTTTGAACCGTTTATAGTATTATACCATTTATTTACAAAATTATCAACCATAAATATTTACTTCACACCGCATTTCTGTTAAAATATTATTAAGAGCTAAAACACAAAAAAAGGAGGCAAAAATATGAAAATTATTGACTTTCATACTCATCCCTTCATCACGCCCGAAAATAATTCCTGCTTTTACAAGGACACGGTTACAAGCGACAATTTCAAGAAAATTCTCGAATCCGCGGGAATAGGGCATATCTGCGGTTCGGTTATTTACAAGACGCAAAGCTTTAATGAGATCAAAAGGCTCAACAGGGAGGCTCTTGAAATCAAGGCTATGTGGGGCGATTTTTACACGCCCGGCATACATATTCACCCGCGCTATGTGAGGGAATCTATAGAGGAGCTTGATTTTATGTATCAAAACGGCGTGAGGCTTGTGGGAGAGCTGGTGCCCTATTACAACGGCTGGAGCTTGTACTATGACGAAAGCATGCACGCCATATATGAGGAGATAGAAAGGCTTGGCATGATAGTCAGCGTTCACACGGACATGACGGTGGATATGAACAGCCTTGAGGAAGCCGTAAAGCGGTTTAAAAACATAACCTTCGTGGCTGCCCACCCTCATCAGAAGGAGCATTATTATAAGCATATAGAATTATTAAAAAACTACGATAATTATTATTTAGACCTCAGCGGCACGGGACTTTTCCGCTTCGGTATGCTGGGGACGCTCATTAAAAATGCGGGCAGCGAAAAAATACTTTTTGCTACGGATTTTCCAATTACAAATCCTAAAATGTATGTGGAGGCGGTGCTCTTTGAGGGGTTAAGAGATGGGGAGCTTGAAAATGTGTTTTATAAAAATGCGGAAAAATTGCTTAAGAGCGTTGAGTAGAGCATAATGAAAATTTATGCCGTATCATAAGTGATGCGAGCGGACTGTGGTCGCCTATACAAAAATACCGCCCGAAATATCCGGGCGGTATCCGAACATAAAAAGAAACTTTAGTCGGAGCGTCGCTCCCGACATCTCTTTTGCCCATTGCAAATGCATGCGGCGCATGAGGACGCACTTTTCACCTTAAAGTTTCTTCTTTATTGTATAATAATTATATCATAATTATTCTTTCGTGTAAAGCGGGCGAGCAATGGCTGGTCGTATTGCTTCGCAATACTGCTCGCCCATGCAACCAAGGCTCGCCCCTACGAGTGATCAGCTCATATTCGGTTTGTAGGGGCGTGCCTCGGTTACAATAGACGCACCTTTCAACTCGCAAACAAAATTTTCCATGGACTTGCAACAGGCGGGCTTTGGCGCATATACTAAGCATTTGGGGACAGTCCCGCACTATGTATATTCTTTCACTTTACAAACAAAGTGCAACACAGTTCATAATTACGAACTGTTCACTTTCGGGACAGTCCCACACACACAGCCCGCACCTAACGGCGAACGGGGACTGTCCCTAATATGGACAACAAGCAGCCTTGAACGGTGATGTTTTAGCTTTATATAACAATAAGGCAAGCAAGCATAGGGACTGTCCCAAAAACATATACAAAACAAAATTTTCCATGGACTTGCAACAGGCGGGCTTCGGCGCATATACTATAATGTATATATATTTGGAGGTAACTTATATGGGTTGCAGCAACAATAATTTATTATGGATCATCATTATTTTCCTCTTTTTGGGGGGCAATAACGGCGGTCTCGGAAATCTTTTCGGCTGCGGAAACGACAGCTCACTTGTTTTACTGCTCCTTATTATTTTATTCTGCGGAAACGGCAGCTTCGGCATCTGCGACACAAAGTGCTGATATAAGCGCTGAAAAAGGGACCTTTTGGGTCCCTTTTTCATTTATGATACGGCTCCTTAGCCGCTATTTTAAAGCTTCTGTAAATCTGCTCCAGAAGTATCACCCTCATCAGCTGATGGGGAAATGTCATATCGGAAAAGCTAAGCCTGCTGTCCGCCCTCTCGAGCACTGCTTTGCCAAGCCCCAGAGAACCGCCTATCACAAAAACTATATGGCTTGCGCCCTCCGTCATTTTTTTGGACAAAAATTCCGAAAGCGCGGGGCTTGTCATCCTTTTGCCGTCTATTGCTAGGGCTATCACATAGCCGTCCTTTATCCTTTTGAGGAGCCTTTCGCCCTCCCTGTCCTTTACCGCCTCCGCTTGGGCGGGGCTCAAGTTCTCGGGCGCCTTTTCGTCGGCGACCTCCGCCACGGCAACATCGGCAAATCTCGAAAGCCTCTTTAAATATTCGTTTACAGCCTCGCTGAAAAACCTTTCCTTTATTTTGCCCACGCAGGCGATCGTTATCTTCATTTAAAGCTCTATCCTTCTTCTGACGCCGCAGGGCGAGGCGACCCACATATCAAAGTCTCCGCCCAGCTCTATGCCGCTTTCGCAAATTATATCTCTCACGGTCTCAAAAGCCACCTTCGGGGTGTTGTTTTCTCTGCTCAGATGCCCGAGGAACACATATTTCAGCCTGCTGTCGGCGTAGTTTTTGAGAAATTCTCCCGCGCCGTTGTTGCTCAAGTGTCCTATGTCGCTTAATATCCTCTGTTTTGTGTTGTAGGGATAGCTTCCTTTTTTGAGCATATCCACATCGTGGTTGCTCTCCAGAAGCAGAACGGACGAGCCCTTTATGTTTTCCCTTACCTCGCTTGAAATATGTCCCATGTCCGTGGCTATTGTTATTTTTTCCCTGTCGGTAAGCACGCTGTAGCCCACGGGCTGAACCGCGTCGTGAGGTATGTTGAAGGGCTTTATTATAATGTCGTTGAAAATGACCGTCTCATTGGGATATACAGCCCTTTTGAGGCTCTCGCGCATGTCTCCCGCCTTCACCTTTGAGGGCATATTTTCCCATGTGCCCTCCGTGGCGTAAACGGGTATGTTGTAGCGCCTTGACAGCACGCCAATGCCGTCGCAGTGGTCTATGTGCTCGTGAGTTACGAATATGGCGTCTATATCCTCCGCGGATATCTCCAGAGCTTTAAGACATTCCTCTGTTTTTTTGCCGCTCAGCCCTGCGTCTATCAATATGTTTGTGCTGTCCGTGCCTATGTATGTGCAGTTTCCCGAGGAGCTTGAAGCTATTGTCGCAAATTTAAGGCTCATTATTCCTTGACCCTCTTTATATCGGCGCCGAGCGCCTTAAGTTTGTATTCTATCTTTTCATAGCCCCTGTCTATAAAGCGCACATTGCCTATTTTGGTAATGCCGTTTGCGGTCAGTCCCGCTATTATCATGGCTGCGCCCGCTCTCAGGTCGGTAGCCATTACCTCCGCTCCGTGAAGCTCCTCTATGCCGTGTATGGCGGCAACTCTGCCGTCCACCATTATATCGCAGCCGAATTTTCTAAGCTCGTTTATGTATTGGAAGCGATTTTCCCATACGGTCTCCGTGAGTATGCTCACGCCGTCGGCTCTCGAAAGTCCCGCTGCCATCTGCGGATGAAGGTCCGTAGGGAAGCCGGGATAAGCCATTGTCTTTATCTTTGTGGATTTTAGCCTGCCCTCCGACACTATCTCTATGAAGTCGTCGCCCTCTATCACTCGGCAGCCTATTTCCTTAAGCTTTGTGGTGAGGCTGTCCATGTGTTTGGGTATTATGTTTTTGACGCACACATGACCTCCGCAGGCTGCCGCCGCTATCATATATGTGCCCGCCTCTATCTGGTCGGGTATTATCATGTATTCCGCTCCGTGAAGCTCTTTCACGCCCGTTATTCTTATAACGTCCGTACCTGCGCCCCTTATTCTGGCGCCCATCATGTTCAGGAAGTTGGCAGTATCCACTATATGGGGCTCTTTAGCCGCGTTTTCAATGACGGTAACACCCTCCGCAAGCGTAGCCGCAAGCATTATGTTTATGGTGGCGCCCACGGACACGGTGTCGAGGAAAATATTTGTGCCCACAAGCTTGTCCGCCTTGAGTGAAATAATGCCGTTTTCGTAGTCCTCGTCTATCTCCGCACCCAGAGCGCGGAAAGCCTTAAGATGCAGGTCTATGGGTCTTGTGCCGAAGTTGCAGCCTCCGGGGAGAGCCACCTTGGCCTGCTTGAATCTGGCAAGCAGGGCGCCCATGAGATAATAGGAAGCCCTTATCCTTCTTACGGAATCAAATGTAGCGTTGAAATTATTAAGCGCCGAGGAGTCTACCATAAGAGTGCCCTCGTCTATGAGCTGACAGACTGCGCCAAGCTTCGAGAGGGAGTCCTGAAGGCATTTGACATCCTCTATGGCTGGAAGATTGTCGATTATGCTCACGCCGTCCGCTATTATGGCGGCGGGAATAATGGCAACAACGGCGTTTTTGGCGCCGCTTATGCTGACCTCTCCTATAAGAGGTCTTTTGCCCTTTATCAATAAATGCTCCATTAAGCACACACCTTTCCGGTAATCGTATATATATAAAGCCTTGTAAAATTCGCATTTTGTAATGACCTTCTATATTAGTATATATTAAATCGGAATATTTTTCAATACAAATTTATTTTTTTTAAGTGTTTGGGGCAAAAGCGGAGTGAAAAGAGGGAGTTTGGGTTGAAAATTGACGGGGAGCGTGGTATAATAAGCTTAGGGATGGGCGAAAGCCTTGAGCTCGCAAAGGGATTCAATATAGCGGTTGTTCCTCTCTTTTACATAATTCTTGGGGATATGATGCCTATGAGATAGGATAAATGTTTTTGGGATTTTGCGAAAGGAGGTAAAATATGACAAATGAAAGATTATTTAAAACTGATATTGTTCTTGCTTTTGTGCCAGAATATATTGGTGTTGATATTTCTTATAATACTCATATTACAATAGCCGCTTTCAGTCCTTCCAAAAACTAAATAGCGGCTATTAAAAATAAATGCTTTTTATTTGAGGAACAACTGTGTTGTTTCTCTTTGTGTTTTAATAATAACATATTTATTTTTATTTGTCAAGTTCAATGATTGCTTGCAGTATTCTCATGGCGGGCGTGCAATGTCCCCTACATAAAATGGGGACAGTCCCGCAGTATACGAAGCTTATTGACTGCTAACAGAAAGAAAACTCTACAACAGAGAGCAAACAACATTAATTTTCGGGACAGTCCCCGCACAGTCCATACCTAACGGTAAGCGGGGACTGTCCCTGAATAGGGACTGTCCCCAACCTTAATATATAACATACAAAAAACCGCTTCCCTGCCTCTAAATCCCGCTTTTTCACCTCCTTTCAGCGATACTTTAATTTGAAATAATAATGTAATATAAAAATCCCCAAAAGTGTGGTATAATAATTTTGAAAACAGAGAAGGATAAGGTATAACATTATGGGGACATAGTGAGAGCTATGTCCAAAAGTGTTGCTTTCGCTGTTTTCAATTTTTCGGAAGGGAGGCGCCGTAAGGTATGAAAAAGCTATTACTTATGTTCGCGGCAATGCTGGTGTCTGTTTTTGTATTGACAGCCGTGCCCGCAAGCGCTGCGCCCGTCAATAACTTCAGAATAACAGGCGGCATAAACACATCCAAAACTTCTGAGATAACATTCGATTCCACAAGGGTAGTTTCCGGCACAGCGGAGCCGGGCGCAAAGATCGTCATCACGATATACGAGCCCGTTACCGTAAGCTCCAACACTACCTACAAATATATACGCTCCTATAACATCACGGTTGGCTCAAGCGGCATATTCTCGCAGAGCATAAGCCTCAAGGAGGGTAAGAACTATGTTGTGGCAGCCGCCCGCAAGGATGCGGCTTATTCGGAAGTAAGGACTACCATCACCAGAAAGAACGCCGTGCTCAAGGCTACTCTTTCGCAGAGTATAGCCGTGCCGGGCGGAAGAAACTGGTAAGAGCGTTTGACGCATAATGTACATATCGGATAATGTTAAAAGGGGCTCAGAGCGTACAATGACCATAAAGCATTTAGGAAGAAATTTTATAATTGCTTTTTTGATGGTTCTGGCTATTTATCAGACAGGTAAGTTATGGTTTGAAGATATTTCAGACCATAACTTTTTTAATTTCTCCGGCAGGAGCGAGAGCGAGGGCGGTATGTCCTACACTCTCGACCGCCTCATAGTGAACACGGGCGACAACAGAGTTGTGGTGATAGGCAGCGGAATATACACAAACGAATACAAAAAGACCATAGATACAGCCGTTTCAGAGGCTCTTTCAAAGGGCAGTCTGTCGGAGAACACGGGCAATGTGGACTGGAACAGCGTGCTTGACAACAGAGCCGTTATTTACAGCTACAGCTGTACATTCGGTCCCAACGCCCTCGAAAGCCTTTTTGATGTAAAAAGCGAGAATATAGGCGCAATAAAGAGCTTCGACACCATTGTTATATCTCCGAGAGCCGACAACTCCTATATGCGCGTCATTTTCTTCAATTCCAAGGACAAGACGAGCGCTACGGCGGAGCTTAAGAGCAGCTCCGTGATAGGCGAGTGTTTCGACGCGGGCACAAGGCTTGCCGACAGGGACAGCGATATTTACTATATTTCGAGCGCAGAAAATGGCTTCGATATTTTCAGCGAAAATATATTCCTTCCCCGCTGCAAAAACGAAAACTACAGCTACAACGCCGTGGAACCGCACTTCACAGCCAAGGACATACAGATGATAGAGGAAAACGCCAATATTTTCTTCAATAACGCCATAGCGGGCAATTACACCAGAAACAGCGAGGGCTATACCTTCAGCGATGACACCACCGTTGTCAAGTTCAACGAAAACGACGTTATGGAATATTTCAGCTACGACACCAAAAGGCAGAACGGCAGCAGCTTTTCGGACGACCTGGGAGCGGCGCTCAACATAATAGAGCAGGACAAGTTTGTTACAAACGAGGTCTATCTCCACTCCTACAGCTATGCCGACGGCAGGTTTACATTCCTTTTCAACTATAAATTAAACGACCTCCGACTTCTGCCGTCCGAGGAAATAAAGGAAAAAACGGGGCTTTCAAGCTTTATAGAGGTGAGCGTGTCGCAGGGAAGCGTGGACAGATACAGAAAATATACCTGCCGTTACACCCTCTCGGACAAAAATATATTAAGCGCAAGAATCGACTTCATAGGCGCAATAGACAAGCTTTATTCACAGCTCTACAAAAACACCGCCGACGCGAAGCCCGTCAACAACATGACGCTTGCGTATATAGCCAAGGATAAGAGCTTCGGGCTCAACTGGATAGTGGATATAGACGGCAGGGAGTATGTTGCGGACATATAGGGAGAGAACTCTATGGAATGGACAAAGGCTAAAAACTACACAATAATCTTTCTCATAGTGCTTAACATAGCGCTTTTTGGCTTCAACATTTACAAGAGCCTGGGAAGCCGTATTTCAAGCGAAAGAATAAACGACCTTACTGCCCTTCTGGAGCAGAAGAACATCACTCTTGCCTGCCCTCTGCCAAGGAGCTACAGACCCATGGCGAAGATAGAGGTAAGCGATTACGACTTTGACCTTCTCAAGCTCGAAAATATATTTATGTCGGGCGAAAGCAATGTCAAAAGGACGGAGGAATACAACAGCATTGTGTTTATGTCGGATAAGTCGAGGCTTATAATAAACGGCAGCACCATAAGCTACACCACAACAGCCGACGAACCCTTCCCAAGCGAAAAAGCGGAGAAGGAATACGCCGACAGCCTCATTGCCTCCATAAACAAAAGCTTCGGAAATTACAAATTCCATTCCCGCTCCGACACAGAAAACGGACATCTTTTAAAGTACTACGAAAAAGCCGAAGGACGCAATGTTTTCAGCAATTTTGCTTATTTTACGATAAACGGCAAAAATATTTCACTCGCCCTCAGATATGTTTCGTTGGGCAGCGAGATGAACGAAAGCACCGTTATATACGCCGCCGACGAAGCGGTTTATTCGGCATACGAGCTTATGCTCAAGGACAATAAAAAGCCCGTTATAACAAATGTGGAGCTCGGATATTATTCGCTCGAGTCCGAAAATAATGAAAGCTACGCCGTGCCGTTTTATATCATAATGTGCGGCGGAAGGGAATACTATGTAAACGCGTACACGGGAGAGGGCTTTTAAGCATAAATTTATAAAAAAATAAAAAATAATGCTTGACAAACAGCTTTATATAATGTATACTGTTATTTGTCGTTAACAATATTCTGATTTACTCGGAGAGTCAACGGTCATAAAAAACAACATATTTTCCTTCTTTTTATGGAAATTTGTGCATATATGGCTCGGTAGCTCAGCTGGTTAGAGCGCTGGCCTGTCACGCCAGAGGTCGAGGGTTCGAGCCCCTTCCGAGTCGTCATATATGGGAGCATAGCTCAGCTGGGAGAGCATCTGCCTTACAAGCAGGGGGTCATAGGTTCGAGCCCTATTGTTCCCATTTTTGATATTTATTATTGTGTTTTATTTTCCAACCTTATGCCCACCGCACTAAAACGCTTTAATAAATATCATTTGCCCGGGTGGCGGAACTGGCAGACGCACAGGACTTAAAATCCTGCGGGAGTTAAATCCCGTACCGGTTCGATTCCGGTTCCGGGCATTTGAAGGAGGGCTTCGGAACATTCCGGGGCTTTCTTTTTTATTTTTTGCTTTGCAAAAAATAAAAAAAAAATTTAAGGCTCTTTTGCCATGTTCCTTTAAAAACACATTGTTCATATTTTTTTGGCGAAGCCAAAAAAATAAATTTAAGGCTCTTTTGCCATGTTCCTTTAAAAACACATTGTTCATTTGATATTTTATAAAACAATGTGTTTTTATAATGGCAAAAAATAGAGCCTTAAATTGGATCTAAACTGTTATCTCGATGATAACAGTTTAGATAGTACTGCGTCCACCTAACTGTTCACTGCGTCCACCTAACTATTCACCTTATTATATTTTTTGATGTAGATAATCATTAAACTTGACAAATTAAAAATATTATGTTATCATATAAACACAATTCAGAACTTTTGCTTCGCAAAAGCAAGGCTACGCCTTGTCGGATAAATCTTTCCGATTCAATGAGAAACAACACAGTTGTTCCTCTTAAATAGATTAGTTTAAAATAACTGCTCTATTCAGTTTTGGAAGTTCTGAGAGCGGTTATTTTAATATGTAAATTACCAGACAGCTTAACGCTAATATATTCTGACAAAGTATCAGAATTATTAAAAGCTTTAAAAAATCTTTCATAATACATACAATTCCTCCCTTCATAAAATCCCAAAAACATTTATCCTATCT
>CANRNM010000072.1 GCA_947631975.1 uncultured Clostridia bacterium | reverse complement strand
GCCTCCCAAGAGAACGTAGGTCAGAAGGAGCTTGCAGGCAAGCCCGCAAGGTTTGAGGTCAAGATCAATTCCATAAAGGTAAAGGAGATACCCGAGCTTAACGACGAGTTCGTTCAGGACACCACGGAGTTTGAAACTTTAAAGGAATACAGAAACGACGTTTGCGGCAGACTTCTTGCCGAGAACATAAAGAGAATAGACGCAGAAAAGGAAGAGGAGCTTATAAATGCCCTCGTAGACGTATGCGATATGGACGTTCCGCAGGCAATGATAGATTCCGATGTGGACATGAAGATACAGGAATATACCTATCAGCTTCAGCAGCAGGGCATATCCATGGATATGTACCTTCAGTACATGGGTCAGACAATGGACTCCATGAGAGAAGCCTATAAGCCTCTTTCCGAGAAGCATGTGAAGGCAAGGCTCGCTCTTGAGGCTGTTGCCGCCGCAGAGAAGATCGAAGTAACCGACGACGATATAAAGGAAGAAGCGGAAAAGGTTGCCAAGTCCTACGGCATAGATACGGAGCAGATAATGAAGAGCGAGGACTTCGTAAAGACGGTCAAGTCCGATATTTTAAGACAGAAGGCTCTCAAGGCTGTTGTGGATAGCGCAAAGGAAACCAAGAAGGAAACAAAGAAGGAAACAAAGAAATAATATCCGGGAGGTATCAGTATGAGTCTTGTACCTATTGTTGTTGAAAAAACTGCCGCAGGCGAACGCTCTTATGATATTTATTCAAGGCTTCTGCAGGACAGAATAATATTCATAGGCGAGGAAATAAACGATGTTACGGCAAGCCTTGTGGTTGCCCAGCTTCTTTTCCTTGCTGCCGACGATCCCGACAAGGACATCAATCTCTATATCAACAGTCCGGGCGGTTCGGTCACGGCGGGTCTTGCCATATATGACACCATGCAGTATGTCAAGCCCGATGTTTCAACTATATGCATAGGTATGGCTGCAAGCATGGGAGCCTTCCTGCTTGCGGGCGGAGCAAAGGGCAAGCGTTACGCTCTCCCCAACTCCGAAATAATGATACACCAGCCCTTGGGCGGAGCAAAAGGTCAGGCAAGCGATATAAAGATACATGCCGAATATATACTTAAAATAAGGGATAAGCTCAACAAAATGCTTTCCGAAAACACAGGCAAGCCTCTCGACGTTATAGAGGCGGATACCGAGAGGGATAATTTTATGTCGGCTTATGAAGCCGAGAGCTATGGTCTTATTGATTCTGTTATAACAAAGCCCCAATAAAGGAGAGATATAATGGCTTCAAAAATAGAAGATAAAAAGTTGAAATGCTCATTCTGCGGCAAAAGTCAGGATATGGTAAGGCGCCTTATAGCGGGACCTCATGTGTATATATGCAACGAATGTATAGACCTCTGCCATGACCTCATACAGGATGAATACGACGATGAGAGCGTTTACACGGGCGACGGCTCGCTTCCCGTGCCCGCCGAGATAAAGTCCATACTCGACGAATATGTAATAGGTCAGGAGGACGCCAAAAAGGCTCTTGCCGTCGCAGTTTACAATCATTACAAGAGAATATCCGCCATGGATACAAAGGGCGATGTGGAGCTTCAAAAGAGCAACATTCTTCTTGTGGGTCCCACGGGTGTGGGAAAGACCTTGCTTGCTCAGACTATGGCAAGGCTTTTGAACGTGCCTTTCGCTATAGCCGACGCCACAAGCCTTACCGAGGCGGGCTATGTGGGCGAGGATGTTGAAAATATACTTCTCAAGATAATACAAGCTGCCGATTTCGATATAGAGAGAGCGCAGAGGGGTATTATATATATTGACGAGGTGGATAAAATAGCGCGCAAGTCCGACAATCCTTCCATAACAAGGGATGTCAGCGGAGAGGGCGTTCAGCAGGCTCTCCTCAAGATACTTGAGGGCACCGTTGCAAATGTTCCCCCGCAGGGCGGCAGGAAGCATCCTCATCAGGAATTTATACAGATAGATACCACCAATATACTCTTTATACTGGGCGGAGCCTTTGCGGGCATTGAAAAGATAATAGACAAAAGACTTACCAAAAAGGTCATAGGCTTCGGAGCCGAAGTAAAGTCCAAGGACGATATTAAAAACAGCAACATATTAAAGAATATTCTTCCGCAGGATCTCGTCAAATACGGTCTTATACCCGAGATAGTCGGCAGAATGCCCGTTGTTGCAACTCTTGAAAATCTGGACGAAAACGCCCTCATAAGAATATTGACGGAGCCCAAGAACGCTCTCACAAAGCAGTATGAATATATGCTCAAGCTGGACGGAGCGGAGCTTGAATTTACTCCCGAGGCGCTCACCGCCATAGCCAAGAAGGCTATTGAACAGGAAACGGGCGCAAGAGGCTTAAGAGCCATTGTAGAAGGCTTCATGAGAGATATTATGTATGACCTTCCCTCGGACACCACCATTGAGAAGTGCATAATTACCGAGGAAACTGTTACAAAGGGCAAGAAACCCGAGCTCATACGAAGCGACGGCGCGGAAAGAGTGCCCGCCATAAGGCGCACAAGAAAATCCCCGTCGGCAAGCGCCGGCATGAATGCAGGCTGATAAAATGCAATAAAAAAGCTGATACCAAAATACGGTGTCAGCTTTTTATATTTATACTATTGTCTTGAGCATAAGAGCCACATCAATTATGTTTTTTACCCCGTCAGCGTTGAAGTCAATGCACTCTTCGTCATAATCCGTCATATCCGTTATAATTCCGCTTATTATCTTAAGCATAATTTCTGCGTCGTTTATATCCGCTCTGCCGTTTCTGTCAACATCGCCTTTCACAACATATTCATATGCTCCCGCATCTATAATGCCGTGTATCCTATTGTTTCCCGCAATGTCGTATTTGCCCATATATTCGCTTACGGTGTTGTTTCCGATGTCTATGCCGTATGAATTTTTATTAAGACTGTAATCACTGTTAAAATCAGGCTTTCCGAATAGATCCTTCCCGCCCGTAAAGGCATTGAAGGCGTCTATGCCTTCTTGTCCGTTTCCGCCGAATTCAAAATAAATTTCTTCTGCTCCCGCAGGCGAATAATATATGTTGCTGTCAAAGGTTACATTTTTTACATATTCTATTGGCAGATCTCCGCCTACCATGGGATATTCACTGTTGTCCTTATATACGATGTTGTTTTTTACATCCACGCTGTCGCACTTAACAAAGCAAAGCTCGCCGTTCCAGCCGTCGTCGCCTTGTCCGTTATTTACAAGCGTGTTGTTGTATACCCTTGTGTCCTTTACATATCCTGTTTTGTTTTTGTCATATCCGCCGACTCTTATGCCACCGCAGGGATTTTCATATACAATATTATTTCGCACAATGATATTCTTGACGGGATAATCATCCTTCCTTTCCTCCGAGCCTATCTCTATGCCGTACATATTGTTGTGAGAAATATTGCCGTCAAGTATTACATCTCTTGCACCGTCAACATAAAGCCCCGCGCACTCCGCATAATCACACACACAGCCGTATATATCGTTGCCCGCCGCAATGCAGTATCTCGGCTGGTCGAGCTCGGGCTTACGGCAGTAGCCGGCATTGCCGTAAAAATCTATGCCTATGTTAGTGTTGTTGTATACCGTGTTGTTTATTATATTTATATATTCGGTATTTCCAGTTACGGAAACGGATTCGCACCAGCCCGTCGTATTGTTGTGTATTTTGTTTTGTGAAATACAAATGTTATTTATGGAGCCTTCCTTTGTTTCGCCCTCGCCGTAGCAGAGTATGGCGTTAGCCTCGCCTTCTTCATTTTCTCCGGGCTTTGTTGTAACAAGGTCATGTATATCGTTGTTTTTTATTATAATGTGGTCCTCGTCGGCATCCAGCAGTATCCCCTGCGCTATGGAAGCCGAAAAACAGCCTATTTCAAGACCCTCTATTCGTATGTGATCGCAGCCACTTAAATTTATAACGGCGCCTTCACTATCGGAGGTGAGCAGGGGCTTTTCTCCGGGATAATTGCGAAGCGTTATATACTTTCCCTCGCTGCCCGAATGTCTGAAGTAGTTTATTCCTCTGTACGTGCCTTTTCTTATATATATAGTCTGTCCCGCGGCAGCATTGTCAAGAGCCTTCTGCACCGTTTTAAAAGGCTTTTCCGCCGTACCGCTGCCATTGTCGTCTCCGCTTTCGCTTACATACAATGCATTTTGAACTATATCGTCGCCTATTTCCTTTTTCATTTCCTCAATGAAAGCCTCGTCGCCGTACAGCGCTATTTTCTCAATGGGAATTTGCGCATATGCAGGCAGTATGAGCGCCGCAAATACGCAGAATATACATACAATAGTAAATACAGTTTTTTTCATAGTAATTTTCCTCTATAAATAGGTCGTCCTTTTTCCTTAAATAAATATAAGCCTCCGTTTAAAGAGGCTTTTATTTATGTATCAATTATATCAATACATCCGCAATTTCCTTGGGAAGGTCTGTTGGCAGCACATTTGCCGTGCATATAAAGTCGATGCCGTACTTATCGCCTATAGCCTTGAATTTGGCAACAAGCTTTATAATGTCCTCGCTGTCAAGCTTATTGACTATTTTGAAAATCCCGTCGATGTATATCTTGTTGATGTCGCTGTTCTGTGAAAGTATACCATAAATAAATCCTATCAACTCTCTGTAATTTGCAAGGGGAAACTCCGCAACCTCCACAAATCTTACCGCATGATCCAAATCATAAATATGTCTGCTGTCATCATCAATATAAACTACGCAGCCGTGTCCTGTTTTAGCCTCGTGATTTGCCATCTCAAGAAGCTTTTTAGTCTTTCCTTCGCCTTTTTCACCTGCTAATATCTGTACCATAATAATCTCCTCCTTATAATTTATAAGATTATTTTTACCTGTTTTTTAATACATAAAACAGGACAAAACCAAAAAAGATATATAATATTTTGGTATTTCTATAATTATATATTCAACACATCTTGTCCCTTTCCTTTTTATTTTATAAAAAATATTATAATTTCAAGCAATATTTCCGTTTACGGCAGGCTGTTCATAAAGCATAAAAGGATCTATATCCAAACATTCGGAGGCATTCCTTCTTCCGTCTATATCCCATGCCAATGTACCGTTCATGACAGTGCAGGTGTCCATAAATATACTGATGTCCTGAAGCTTGGTAAATATGCCTTTTTTAATTAAATCGGCAGCATCATATAGAGTTATTTTGCCGTCGTCAAAAAATACCAGAACAGTGTAATTTTCTTTTGGTATTACCTGAACGACCGTAGGAAAATAATCTGTCATACTCAATCACTCCTATATCAGAGGGTTAATTTTATTCAATGGAAGATCATCCTTTGATAATTCCCAGTTCTGCATTAATTCATCTTGATGTATAACACACCATGCCAAAACAAGTTTGAGTTGTTTGGGAGGCAAAGAACCTCGTATAACCTGTGCATTTATAATATCAACCAGCGCTTTTCTGCCATTATATTCCACATGAAAGTGCGGTGGGTTATGGTCATCATAGAACATAGTTATCCTTATACCATAAAATAATGAGATTTCAGGCATATTTTATATTCACTCCCCCCAAAATACTTTATAAATATATTATATCATAATATATAGAAAAAACAAATAAAATTTTTGTTTGACTGTAAATTGTTCCAAATTCAATGCTTTTAAAAATATTATAAAAAGTTATATGTCAATTTGTTCACAATGTCAAATTATGTCTTGACAAAACTTTATTTGATAGTTTAAAATTATAAAGATATGTAATACTGCCTTACTATGGGCATTTATCATGAAAGGAAAATTTTTGATGAAAAATAATCCGATTAAAAACGACTACACAAACGAAAGCATAAGCTCTCTTAAGGGAGCCGACAGAGTGCGTCTGCGCCCGAGCGTTATATTTGGCTCGGACGGCATAGAAGGCTGTCAGCATTCGGTGTTTGAGATACTTTCAAATGCCATAGACGAGGCAAGAGAGGGCTACGGCAAAAAAATAGAGATAACTCTGGGCAAGGACAACGACATCACCGTCTGCGACCACGGCAGAGGAATACCCGTCGACTATAACGCCAATGAGGAAAAGTACAACTGGGAGCTTCTTTTCTGTGAGATGTACGCAGGCGGAAAATATAACAACAACGCGGGCGATAACTACGAGTTCAGCTTGGGTCTAAACGGTCTGGGACTCTGTGCCACACAGTACAGCTCCGAATATATGGACGTCGTAATTTACAGAGACGGCTATAAATATGAGCTTAAGTTTGAAAAGGGCGAAAATATAGGCGGTCTTTCAAAGGAGGCAGCAAGCTCCTCAAAGACTGGCTCCACCATACACTGGAAGCCCGACAGAGAGGTGTTCACCGATATAGATATACCTCTTTCGTACTATCAGGATATACTCAAAAAGCAGTGCATAGTAAACGCGGGGCTCACATTCAAGCTCACCGATGAGAGAACGGGCGAAAAATTCACATATTGCTATCCCGAGGGCATAAAGGACTATATAAGGGAAATATCGCAGAATAAGAACTTCACCGATATACAGTATTATTCGGGCGAGGGCAAGGGCAGAGACAGAGAGGATAAGGAGGAGTATAAGCTCAAATTTGAGCTTGCCTTCTGCTTCAACAACGAGGTAAATGCCCTTGAATACTATCACAATTCCAGCTTTCTGGAGCACGGCGGTTCTCCCGATAAGGCGGTGCGTTCAGCCTTTGTTTCGGCTCTTGACAACTACCTCAAGACCAATTCGCTCTACAATAAGAGCGAAAAAAAGATAGTTTTCACAGATGTTGAGGACAGCCTTATTATAATAATAAACAGCTTTTCCACGGTTACAAGCTATGAAAATCAGACCAAGAAATCCATAACAAACAAATTCATACAGGATTATCTTACCGACTATCTCAAAAAACAGCTTGAGATATATTTCATAGAAAATAAGGCCGATGCGGACAAAATAGCTAAGCAGGTGCTTGTGAACAAGCGAAGCAGAGAGACCGCAGAAAAGACGAGAGTAAATATAAAGAAAAAGCTTACGGGCTCTCTCGATATAAACAACAGAGTTGAAAAATTCGTCAACTGCCGTTCAAAGGATGTTTCCAAAAGAGAGCTTTACATCGTAGAGGGCGATTCCGCTCTCGGCTCCGTTATGCTCGGACGCGATGCGGAATTTCAGGGCATAATGCCCTTAAGAGGCAAGATATTGAACTGTCTTAAAGCCAATTACGACAGGATATTCAAGTCGGACATAATAACCGACCTTCTCAAGGTAATGGGCTGCGGAGTAGAGATAAAGACAAAGCACAGCACGGGCAAGGATTTCAACAGCTTTGATATAAACAATCTCAGGTGGGACAAGATAATAATATGCACGGATGCCGATGTGGACGGCTTCCAGATAAGGACGCTCGTGCTCACCATGATATACAGGCTCGTGCCCGCACTTATAGACGAGCACAAGGTGTTCATTGCCGAATCTCCGCTCTATGAGATAACGGCAGGCAGCGGCAAGAAGGAAAAGACCTATTTTGCCTATACCGAAAAGGAAAAGAACGGCATACTCTCAAAGATAAACGGCAGCTATAAAATACAGCGTTCAAAGGGCTTGGGCGAGAACGAACCCGAAATGATGTGGCAGACCACAATGAACCCCGAAACAAGGCGTCTTATTATGGTCATGCCCGAGGATGCAAAGCGCACCTCCGACACCTTCGATCTGCTTCTGGGCTATAACCTCCAAGGCAGGAAGGAACATATAGAAACAGAGGGCTATAAATATATAGACCTGTCGGAGCTGGGCTAAGGAGGAAGTATTATGTCTGCAAACAAATACACACAACAACATATTACGGATATTCTTGAAATTAATTATATGCCCTATGCCATGAGCGTGATAGTTTCCAGAGCCATACCCGAGATAGACGGCTTCAAGCCCGCCCACAGAAAGCTCCTCTACACCATGTATACAATGGGTCTTTTAAAGGGCGCAAGAACAAAGTCCACAAATGTGGTGGGTCAGACAATGAAGCTCAATCCCCACGGCGACGCCACCATATATGAAACAATGGTGAGACTTACGAGGGGACACGACGCGCTTTTGCATCCCTTTATAGACAGCAAGGGAAGCTTCGGCAAGGTCTATTCCTCCGACATGGCTTACGCCGCTTCAAGATATACCGAGGTAAAGCTTGACGAATTCTGCACGGAGATATTCAGGGACATAGAAAAGGACACCGTTGACCTTGTGGACAACTACGACGGCACTCTCAAAGAGCCCGTGCTTTTCCCCACGGCTTTTCCCAATGTGCTTGTTACGCCCAATAAGGGCATTGCCGTAGGTATGGCGAGCACGATTTGCAGCTTCAACCTCAGAGAGGTATGCGAAACCACCATACAGTATATCAAAAATGCGGATATAGACCTTAAGGAATATCTTAAGGCTCCCGATTTTTCCACGGGCGGAGAGATAATATACAACGCCGAGGAAATGGACAGGATATACGAAACGGGCAGGGGAAGCTTCAAGATAAGAGCAAAGTACAGATATGACAAAAAAAGCAGCATAATAGAAATATACGAGATACCCTATTCCACAAGCATAGAAGCCATTATCGACAGGATAATAGAGCTTGTGAAGCAAAATAAAATAAGGGAAATAAACGATGTCAGGAACGAAACGGATCTCAACGGTCTTAAAATAGCCATAGATATAAAGAGGAGCGCAGACCCCGAAAAGCTCATGCAGAAGCTCTATCAGCTCACACCGCTTACGGACAGCTTCAGCTGCAACTTCAATATACTTGTCAACGGCTCTCCCCGCACAATGGGCATAAAGGAAATATTAAATGAATGGATAGACTTCAGAATGTCCTGCCTCAAGCGCCGCACAGCCTACGATCTGGACAAGAAGGGTCAGAGGCTCCACCTTCTGGAGGCTCTCGAAAAGATACTTCTCGACATCGACAAGGCAATAAAGATAATAAGAGGCACGGAAGAGGACAGCATGGTCATCCCCAACCTTATGTCGGGCTTTGATATCGACAAGGTACAGGCGGAATATGTGGCAGAAATAAAGCTCCGCAACCTCAACAAGGAGTATATTTTAAGGCAGACAAAGGCAATAGAGGACCTCAAAAAGGAAATTGCCGAGCTTGACGACATACTCCATCACGAAAGCAAAATACTCAAAATAATAGTAAGCGATCTTAAAGCCATTGCCAAGAAATACGGCAAGGACAGAAGGACCGACATAATTCACGAGCACGAAATAAAGCAGACCGCCGTTGAGGACTTCATAGAGGACTATCAGGCAACGCTTTTCCTCACAAAGGAAAACTATTTAAAGAAGATAACGCAGGTGTCATTGCAGGCATCTATGCGTGTTTCCGCCGAGCACAAGCTCAAGGAAAACGACGAGATAATACAGTCGCTTGAAGTTACAAATAAATCCGAGCTTCTCATGTTCTCCGACAAGCAGAATGTCTATAAGGTGAGATGCCACGAGCTCCCCGAGTGCAAGACAAGCAACATAGGCGAGTACCTCAACAATATTCTTGCCATGGAGGCGGATGAAAAGATAGTGTATATCACACTTGCCAACGACTATAAGGGCTTTATGCTCTTTGCTTTTGAAAACGGCAAGATAGCCAAAATACCCATGTCGGCTTATGCCACAAAGACAATGCGCAAAAAGCTCATAAATGCTTACAGCCAAAAGGCTCCGCTTGCGGGCGCTCTTTATATTGCGGAGGACGAGGACATTGTGCTTGTGCGCGACAGCGACAAGGCAATGCTTGTAAACACAGCCTTGATACCCGAAAAGCAGACCAAGTCCTCGGGAGGCATCACGGTATATACGCTCAAGAAAAACAGCAAGCTTACGGGCTTGTACACAAAGGAAGGCTTTGTTTCCGAGGATATAGAATATTATCGCTCCAATAAGATACCCGCAACGGGTCATTTCATAAACGACAGCGATAAATCGGCAAATAACTTCCCCAAACAACTTGACTTGTTTTAAATAAAAAAGCAGCCGTTTTCGGCTGCTTAAATAAACAGTATTAAAAGATAAAGAGAACAAAATCGGGATTTATTAAGGTGGCTTTTATATGGAAATACGAAATATGCAGCTTGATGATTATGATAAAGTATATGCTCTGTGGCTTAGCTGTTCGGGCATGGGATTGAATAATTTGGACGATTCGCGAGAAGGGATTTCCAAGTATCTTGCCCGAAATCCAAACACCTGTTTTGTTGCTGTGGAGCAAGACTGTATTGTCGGAGCGATCTTAACCGGGCATGACGGTCGCCGGGGCTATATCGGTCATACGGCGGTATCACCCGATTATCAGCGGCAGGGTATAGGCAGGCAATTAGTAGATAAAGCATTGAAAGCATTAGAGGAGCAGGGGATAAATAAGGTCAATTTGGTTGTTTTTTCCAATAACGAAAAGGGAAATGCCTTCTGGGAGAAAATGGGCTTTACTATGCGTTTTGATCTTATATATCGAAACCGCAATTTAAAAGATATGGTGCGCATTGATACTTAGAGCTTTCCGTTCACAAGGAAGTTACAGATGATGAAAAACAGTAATTTAACAAACGATTAAATCAAAACTATAACAATATTTCAAAATTCAGAGCGGTAAAAAATGCAAATTCGAGAAATATGCGATATACTGAAAAATGAACTACTGAATAATGGATATGAATATGGCTTCTATCTGAATGGCATAAAATATAAACCGGATATTACAAAAGGATATGACGAGGAATTTGCCCGTGCATTGACAAACGATTATCGAATTCAAAATCCCTTAGACACAATGCGGGAAAAAATCGGCACCTGTATTGATATAACTTTATTGATGAAAACAATGCTTGCAAATTACGGCATATCAAGCAAAATATGGTTGCTCAACTATACAAAGCGCAATAAATTTCATACGATTTTGACCTTTGAAGCTGAAAGCAAAGTTGTGTATTTAGAACTGACACCACAGTCCCGAAAACCATGGTATGGAAAGGAAATAGTTTATGAGAACGAGAAAGATTTGGTTTCGGAATACAGTAAAGGAGACTGTGAAATAGAAGATATTACCAATTATGTCATAATAGGTAATCCACCGGAATTTATCCTTTCAAGATAAGGGTAAATTGTTGGATTAAGCAAATCGGTATTTGACGGTATAAAGGATTTTCTAAAAAGGAGGCACTTGTATGGAAATAAGGCAAGAACGAGCAGACGATTATAATACAGTCTTTCATGTCGTAACAGAAGCATTTTCTCATGCTGAACATAGCGATGGAAATGAGCAGGAACTTGTGAAAGCGTTGAGG
>CANRNM010000071.1 GCA_947631975.1 uncultured Clostridia bacterium | reverse complement strand
ACGGAAAGACAGCCCTCGTTGCCCGTCTGTTCGCCGTCGGTTTCGAGTATCTCGGGGTTTATAAGAATATGCGCGCCCTCGCCTATGTCTATTACCACAAGCCTTTTGAGTATGCCCACCTGCGGAGCGGCAAGCCCCACGCCGTTTGCCTTATAGAGCGTATCGAGCATATCCTGCGCAAGCTCCTTTATCTTGGGCGTTATCTCCTTTATTACCTTGCTCTTTTTTCTGAGCACGGGCTCGTTTTCCTCTCTTATAAATCTTATTGCCATATTTTTTCCTCCTATATGTAGCTTGGATTCAAATTGAGATGTATATTGATATTTTTTGTATCCGTTTTCTCTTTAAGCTTATCCAGACAGAAAAGCACATAATTTCTAAGCTTTTCCTCGTCGGCGCATTTCACCGTTATCTGCCAGCGGTAATTGTTGTTTATCTTGGATATCACGGCGGGCGTGGGACCCATGAGCATAAACATATTGTGTTTATTATAATGGTTCATTATATACACAAGACCGCTCATGCATTTTTTTACATATTCCTCGTTTTCTCCCGTGAGAAGAACGTTGAATAGATTTGTAAACGGCGGGTATACCATCTGTTTTCTGTAAGCTATTTCCTGCGCGTAAAAGCCCTTGTAGTCGTTTCGGGCGGCGTAGCGTATGCTGTAGTTATCGGGGGAGTAGGTCTGTATTATGACCCTGCCCTTTTTCTCTGCTCTGCCGGAGCGTCCTGCCACCTGCGAAACAAGCTGATAGGTTATCTCTCCGCTTTTATAGTCTCCCAGATTCAGCGAAAGGTCTGCCGCAACTATGCCCACAAGAGTAACATTGCTGAAGTCAAGTCCCTTGGCTATCATCTGCGTGCCTATGAGTATGTCCGCCTTTCCGCTCCTGAATTCCTCAAGTATGGTTTGGTGGCTGTTCTTGCGCTGAGTGGTGTCAAAATCCATCCTGAGCACTCTTGCCTCGGGGAAGTATTTATTTACCTCCTGTTCTATCTTTTCGGTGCCTGTGCCGAAATACTTGATATGCTTTGAACCGCACTCGGGACAGACCTCGGGCACCTTTATGCTCTTGCCGCAGTAATGACAGCAGAGATTTTGTATGCCCTTGTGATAGGTATAGTTCACATTGCAGTTGTCGCACATCATTACATGACCGCATTGCCTGCACGAAACAAAGGTGGAATAGCCTCTTCTGTTGAGAAAAAGTATAGTCTGTTCCTTCTTCTCCAGATTTTCGGATATTGCGTTTTTGAGCTCTCTGCTGAAAAGAGAAAAATTCTTATATGCCATTTCAAGGCGCATATCCGTTATCTTTATATCGGGAAAGAGATTGTTGACTCTGTTTTCAAGAGTGCAGAGGCGGTACTCTCCTTTTTCCGCCTTGTAGTAGCTCACAACGGACGGCGTGGCGCTTCCCAAAACGACAACACAGCCGTATATCTCCGAAAGCTTTTCGGCGACCTCTCTCGCATCGTATTTGGGCGAAAGCTGGTCGGATTTATATGTGGACTCGTGCTCCTCGTCTATTATTATAATGCCGGGATCTTCAAAGGGCGTAAACACCGCCGAACGCGGACCTATCATTACCGATATTTCGCCCAGCCTTGCCCTTGTCCACTGGTCGTATCTCTCGCCGTCGTTAAGCCTTGAATGTGTTACGGACACCCTGTCGCCGAAGCGCGAAACAAAGCGCTCCACGGTCTGCTGCGTGAGAGATATCTCGGGCACGAGCACTATAGCCGTTTTTCCGCTTTTAAGCACTCTGTCTATGGCGCGCAGATATATTTCCGTCTTTCCGCTTCCCGTTACTCCGTGTATGAGCACGGGACGGGGGCTGTCGCTTTCAAGCTCCTCATATATGACATTGCAGGCGTTTTCCTGTTCCTCTGTGAGAACGGGAGGCTCCGTTTTTTCCACAAGGGAGGTATTGAAATTCCCTCTGTAGGTCTTTTCGTATACCTTTTTTGCAATGCCTTTTTTTATGAGAGCGGAAACGGGCGCGCCGTCTATGCCGAGTATGCTCTTTATGTGCGAAAGCGGTATGGCGTCTCCGCCCATAAGAAGACCGAGCACTCTTTTCTGCTTGGTGTCCTTTGACATGACCCTTTCTATAAGGTCCTGCAAATTTTCATTTTCATCATTTAAGGCAATGCAGGCAAAGCTCTTTTCATTCACCCTCTTGGGTATTATGCACTGTATACAGCTCGAAAGCGTGGTGTAGTATTTTTTCTGCATCCACTTGGCAAGCCTTATGCGTCCCTCGCTTATGACGGGGTATTCCTCGCAGAGGGAATGTATTGGCTTTATTTTGCTCTCGTCTATATCCGCAGTGTCCGAAAGCGCCGTAACATAGCCTTCTATTATCTTGTTATATCTGCCGAAGGGCACGTTTATACGCATACCTGCGCATATTTTATCCTTCATGGCATCGGGGATGCTGTAATGAAAAGTATTGTCGACATCCGAATGTGAAACGGACACTGTTACGCAGGCGTATTTCATCATAGCACCTCCCCGCAAAAAATAAAGGGCTTTAGCATTGCTTCAGCCCTTTTATGCTCATTCTTCGTCAAAGCTTTCATCTTCGGGCATATAGTCCTCTACATCAAAGCTGTCGTCCTCGGCGTCATCAAAGTCAATACCCGCTAATTCCTCTGCCTCGGCGTCGTCATCGTCGGAATCCTCGGCGTCGTTTTCGCTTATAACGACAGGCTTGCGTTCAAGCTCTCTCCTTATTTCTTCTTCCTCGTCCGACTTCTTGGGCTTGAGCTTAGTGCCCTGACCTTCGGGAACTACGCTTATCTTGCCCTCTCTTATTTCCTCAACGGCTATGGACACGGGCTTGTTCTCGTCCGCGCCTTCGCTTATCATGGGCTCGTCGCCGTCTATTATCTGCCTTGCTCTCTTAGCCGCGGCGATAACAACGGTGTATCTGCTTGTAACATCCTTTTCCGAATTTTTGTTCATTGTGTCCATAAGCTCTGCATAAGATGGTCTTAACATTTTAAATCTCTCCCTTAAATTTCTTTATAAATTCCGAATTTTTATTTCTCTTTTCCCTTGCATCGCCCACAGCCGACCTCAAATCGGCAACGGCTTTGTCAAGTTCGTCGTTTATTACAACATAGTCGTAACAGTCTATGTATTCAACTTCCTTAAGCGCCGTGGCAAGCCTTTGGTCTATGACCTCTCTTTCCTCGGTCTGTCTGCCCTCCAGCCTTTGCCTAAGAACGTCCTTATCGGGCGGTATCATAAACACCAGCACCGCATCCGGCACCGCCGCCCTCACCTGCATGGCGCCCTGGACCTCTATTTCAAGTATTACATTATTGCCCTCGTTTAAACATTCCATTACATTCTGCTTGGGCGTGCCGTAATAATTTCCGTTGAATATGGCATATTCAAAAAATTCATTGTTTTCTATCATATGCTCAAATTCTTCACGCGTCTTGAAAAAATAGGTTACGCCCTCCTCGTCGCCGGGGCGCGGCTTGCGGGAAGTGGCTGAAACGGATACCTTGAAATCCTCCTCGCGCAGAAACTCGGCAAGCACCGTGCCCTTGCCCGAGCCGGAAGGACCCGACAGCACAAGAAGCATACCTCTTGACATAAACAGTCCTCCTTAAATCACTCTATATTCTGTATCTGCTCTCTTATTTTTTCTATCTCGCTTTTTGTGTCCACAATGATGTTTGTTATCTCCAGATCGTTCGACTTGGAGCCTATTGTGTTTACTTCCCTGTTCATCTCCTGAATGAGGAAATCTAGCTTTCTGCCCACGGGCACCGGTTCTTCTATTATGGAACGCATCTGCTCTATGTGGCTGTAGAGCCTTGTTATTTCCTCGTCTATACAAGCCTTGTCCGAGAAGATGAGCACTTCCGTAAGTATTCTGGATTCGTCAGCCTGTATTTCGTCAAGCTCCTTGAGCTTGTCTTCAAGACGCTTTCTGTAGTCCTTGGCTACCTCGGGCGCTCTTTTTTCTATCCTTTGAACGGCGTCAAAAATAACATCGAGCTTATCTATGATGTTGTTTTTGAGCGTTTCGCCCTCTATGGCGCGCATGGACACAAAGTTGTCCACAGCCTCGTTTACAGCCGTCATAAGACACTGCTGTATCTCGCTGCCCGCTTCCTCGCTTGTTATGCCCTTGTCAACACTTATAACATCGGGGAACTTTGCCACAAGCTCAAGGCTTATGTCGTCCTTTATGCCGAAGCTTTCTTTAATGCTTTCAAGGGCCTTCACATATCCGCGGGCAAGGCTTTCGTTTACCGTTATGCTCACATCGTCGTCGGAAAAGCTCTCAAATGTTACATACACATCTATCTTTCCTCTGAACACCTTGGACGCTATGACTCTTTTTATGCCGTCCTCATACACAAGCATGGTTCTGGGCATTTTTATGGTTATGTCGTTGTATCGGTGATTTACGGCTTTAAGCTCCACAACAAACTTTCTGTTGAAAAGCGTACATTCTCCTCTGCCGTAGCCTGTCATACTCTTCATTGAAACTACCTCACATTGATAAAATAATATGCTTTTTTCAGCGCAATTCATAGCACTGCACAATATACTATTTTATATTATACTATATTTTGGGAACAAATAAAAGACTTTTTTTCGTTTTTTTATTATTGAAAAAATAAATATATATGTTATAATTACATAAATACAAGGAGGCGAAAGGCATGGCAATGGACGGAATAAGCGTTGCGGCGCTTGTAAAAGAGGTAAAAGACGGCATAATTGACGGAAAAATAGACAAGATATATCAGCCCGAAAGCGACGAGATGATTCTCGGAATAAGGCGCTACGGCAGCGCGCACAGGCTTCTACTCACAGCCAATCCCTCAAATCCCAAGTTTCACTTCACGGACGAAAACAAAGCCAATCCCCTCACCCCGCCCCTGTTCTGTATGGTTATGCGAAAGCACATTATGGGCGGAAAAATAATAGACATAGAACAGCCGGGGCTTGAAAGAATAGTCAACATATATATAGAGAGCATGAACGAAATGGGGGATTATTCCGTCAAAAAGCTCATACTCGAAATAATGGGAAGGCACAGCAATCTTATACTTACGGATGAGAACAACAACATTCTGGAGTGCATAAAACACATAACGCACGACAAAAGCTCCGTAAGAGAGGTGCTCCCGGGCAGGGAGTATGTACTTCCGCCCTCTCAAGGGAAGCTCGACACGCTTTGCTTCGACAAAAGCGACTTTGACACGGCTTTTGAAAACAGCGCCAACAAAAAAGCGCAGGCTATGATATATCAAAGCTTCGTGGGCATAAGCCCCATGATAGCCTCCGAAATATGCGTGAGGGCGGATGTGGAGCCGTCTGATTTCTGCGCAGAGTTAAATGAAAGCGAGCGAGACAGGCTATATGCAAGGCTTTCGGAGCTTTCCGAGGACATTAAAAAAGGCATATTTTCACCCTGCCTTATAAGGGGCGAAAACGGCAGGCTCATGGATTTTTCACCCGTTGAGACCCTGCAGTTTAAAGCCTTTGACATAAAAAAATATGATTCCATGTCCGCTCTTACGGAGGATTTTTACAGGACAAGGGACTTTGCGTACAGAATAAATCAGAAAACGCAGGACCTCAAAAAGCTTGTGTCGCAGAATATAGAAAGATGCGTGAGAAAAAAGGAAATACAGCTTAAAACGCTTAAGGAGACCGAAAACAAGGACGAGCTTAGGCTTTGGGGCGAGCTTATAACGGCGAATATATATTCCATAAAAAAGGGTATGACAAGGGCGGAGCTTTTGAATTTCTATTCGGATAAGCAGGAAATGATAAGCGTGCCTCTTGAAGGCGACAAAACGCCCGCCGAAAACGCCCAGAAATATTTTAAAGCCTACAACAAGGCAAAGAGAACAGCCGAGGCGCTCACGGAGCAGATGAAGGCAAATGAGGAGGAAACGCAGTATCTTGAAACGGTGCTTGCCTCCATAGCAAACTGTCGCACCGAGCAGGACATAAAGGAGATAAGGCGGGAGCTTAGGGAGAACGGATATATCAAAAAAATGAAGGGCGCAAAGGAAAAGCCCTCGCAGAAAAAATCAAAGCCCATGCATTTCATATCCTCCGACGGCTACGATATATATGTAGGCAAAAACAACTATCAGAACGACGAGCTTACGCTTAAAACTGCAAAGCCAAGGGATATGTGGCTGCATACCAAGAATATACCCGGCTCTCATGTGATAGTTATAAACAAGGGCGAAGCCTTCCCCGACAGCACTCTCACGGAAGCCGCGCAGCTTGCCGCCTGCTTCAGCAAGGCAAAGGGTTCGCCCATGGTGCCCGTGGACTACACCGAAAAGCGGAATGTAAAAAAGCCAAACGGCGCAAAGCCCGGAATGGTGATATACGAGACCAATAAAACAGCCTATGTCGACGCAGACGAGAAAATAACGGAAAGGCTTAGGCAGGAGGAGTAGGCAAAAACATAGGATATAGGTCCACTCTTTGTTTTCATTGATGTGAAAACAGCAAAAATTTACATTAAATAATTTTAATATTTAACATTATTATCCTTAGAGGCGTATTCTGCAAAGAGGGAAAGACAGTCTGCTCTATTCAGTTCGGATACTTCGCAGAGTGTATTTTCGCCTTTCAGGGCTTTATAGAACTCGCTGTCGTCGAAGCCTATATTTGCCGTATCGTCTACATTACAGCCATAATACACCTTATCTATCCTAGCCCAGAGTATGGCGGCAAGGCACATGGGACAAGGCTCCGCCGTGGTATAAAGCTCGCAGCCCTTAAGCGAAAAGCTGTCTGTATTTTTGCAGGCATCTCTTATGGCGCATATTTCGCCGTGAGCCGTGGGGTCATTATGAGAGACCACATTATTATGCCCCCTGCCTATTATTTTGCCGTCCTTAACGACTACGGAGCCGAAGGGTCCGCCGTCGCCGCGTTCTATTCCTTTTTTTGCTTCCTTTATCGCTTCGAGCATAAAATAAGGATCCATAACAAACCTCCTGTTTATATCGGAAAAAGAGAGACCGCATACGCAGAATGTCATGATTTGCAGTGTGGTCTCCGTTTGTCTTTATATAAAAGATAATAGAAAATATAAGCTTAAAATTTTGTTAAATCTTAAGGCGGGCGTGCAATGCACGCCCCTACATAATGATATTTGGGTTATTCAAAACAGGGCGGGCATAGCCCGCCCACACTTATTATATTCATTGTTTTACTAATCGTGTACTGTTAGCTCTTGGTTGCTTTTAGGAAATTTTCCTCGCCGAAAATCGAAGCGAGCTTCATTTTCGGCTTCGGAAAATTTACATCATTCCGCCCATTCCGCCGCCTGCGGGCATAGGAGGCTCAGGCTCCTTTATATCCGCTACGACGGATTCTGTTGTAAGAATAGTTGCGGCAACGCTGTTTGCGTTCTGGAGAGCGCTTCTTGTAACCTTTGTGGGGTCGATTATGCCCTCGTCAAACATATCTACATATTTTTCCGTAAGAGCGTTGAAACCGCAGCCTTCCTTGCTGTCCTTTACATTGTTGATTATAACTGCGCCTTCAAGACCTGCGTTCTCGCTTATCTGACGCAGAGGAGCTTCAAGCGCCTTAAGTATGATGCCTGCGCCTGTTTTCTCGTCGCCTTCAAGCTTCTTTGCAGTCTTTTCAACAGCCGAGATACAGTGGATATATGCCGAACCGCCGCCGCAAATGATGCCCTCTTCCACAGCTGCCTTTGTAGCTGCGAGAGCGTCCTCCATGCGGAGCTTCTTTTCCTTGAGTTCCATTTCTGTTGCTGCGCCGACCTTTATAACGGCAACGCCGCCTGCAAGCTTTGCAAGTCTTTCCTGGAGCTTCTCTTTGTCAAAGTCTGATGTGGTGTCCTCTATCTGACTTCTTATCTGATTTACTCTTGCGCTTATCTCTGCCTTGTCGCCTGCGCCGTCAACAATGATGGTATCCTCCTTGCTGACTGTAACGCTCTTTGCTCTGCCGAGCATATCGAGAGTAGTTTCCTTAAGCTCCAAGCCGAGCTCGCTTGAAATAACAGTACCGCCCGTAAGAGTAGCTATATCCTTGAGCATTTCCTTTCTTCTGTCGCCGAAGCCGGGAGCCTTGACTGCAACGCAGTTGAATGTGCCTCTGAGCTTATTGACGATAAGAGTTGTGAGAGCCTCGCCCTCTACATCCTCTGCGATTATAAGGAGCTTTGCGCCCGACTGAACTATCTGCTCAAGCACTGGGAGTATCTCCTGAATGTTGGAAATTTTCTTGTCTGTGATGAGGATATAGGGATTGTCAAGGTTTGCAACCATTTTGTCCATATCGGTCGACATATAAGCCGAAAGATATCCTCTGTCAAACTGCATACCTTCCACAAGCTCAAGCTCCGTCTTCATGGTCTTGGATTCCTCAACGGTGATAACGCCGTCGTTTGAGACCTTCTCCATAGCGTCGGCTATCATTGCGCCGACTTCCTCATCGCTGGCGGAAATGGAAGCTATCATTGCGATATGCTCCTTGCCCTTTACCTTGCGGCTCATTGACTTTATCTTTTCAACTGCTGCGTCCGTAGCCTTTGCCATACCCTTTCTTAAAATGATGGGGTTTGCGCCCGCAGCTATATTCTTAAGTCCTTCCTGGATCATAGCCTGCGCAAGGACCGTAGCGGTGGTGGTGCCGTCGCCCGCAACGTCGTTTGTCTTGGTAGCGACCTCCTTTACGAGCTGTGCGCCCATATTCTCGAAAGCGTCCTCAAGCTCAATATCCTTTGCGATAGTAACGCCGTCGTTTGTGATGAGCGGAGTGCCGAACTTCTTGTCAAGAACTACATTCCTGCCCTTGGGTCCCAATGTTACCTTTACGGTATCTGCCAACTGATTTACGCCGTTTTCCAATGCCTTTCTGGCATCTACACCATATTTTATCTGCTTTGCCATAATACAACAAACCTCCCAAAAATTAATTTATATTATTCTACTACAGCAAGTATATCGCCCTGCTTAACTACAATATATTCCTCGTCGTCTACCTTTACTTCGGTGCCCGCATACTTGGAATATATTACCTTTTCTCCTACCTTTACCTCGATGGGAACAAGCTTGCCGTCAACTACGGCGCCCGGTCCTACGGCGATCACTTCCGCCTCCTGGGGCTTTTCCTTTGACTGAGTGGTAAGTATGATACCGCCCTTTGTTGTTTCTTCGGCTTCAAGCTGCTTTAAAACAACTCTGTCTCCCAATGGTCTTAAACTCATAATACAATTCCTCCTTGCATAAAATAACTTAGTCTTGATTTTTGTTAGCACTCTTTTATAACGAGTGCTAACCCATAAACATAATATAACATAACATATAAAATTTGTCAACAGTTTTTAATAAAATTTTTTGCGAGTTTTGAATTTATATTTCTTCATTATATAATGAAGCTTTGACAAAACAAAAAGGCGGTGTGTCCGTGATCACACAAAAACACCGCCTTTTATATTTATGCGTGCGGAATATCGGTATGCTCCGAGATCTCTCTGCTTATGGTGCAGAGGTCCGATACGGAAAGCTTATGGATATCGTCCTTACCCGTTATCCTTGCAAATGTCCTGAGCTCCTCAAAGCTGCAATTTAGATAATTCGCTACCCTCTTTGCGGCTGCGTCTGCGTCAAAACGCTTTCTAAGCTCCTCATTCTGCGTTGCCATGCCTACGGGGCAGTTTCCGCTGCCGCATATCCTGTACTGCTGACAGCCTGCCGCTATCATTGCCGCAGAAGCCACGGCGACCGCCGTCGCGCCCATAGCAATGGCTTTGGCAAAGTCGGAGGACAGCCTCAGACCGCCCGTTATAACAAGGTCTATATCGCTGTTGTGCTCATTGAGATATTTCCTTGCTCTGTAGAGGGCATAAATTGTGGGAACGCTCGTAGCGTCGCGCACTATCTTGGGGCTTGCGCCCGTCGCTCCGCCTCTGCCGTCTACAGTTATGAAATCGGGCTCTGCAAAGAGGCAATATCCCAAATCATTTTCTATCCTGCCCGCGGCTATCTTTATACCTATGGGTCTGCCGAGAGAGCTCATTCTAAGCTGGTCTACAAGCTCCTTCAATTCCTCCTTAGCAGTGATATCGGGGAATTTTGAGGGGCTGATGACATCCTTGCCGAGGGGCTTATTTCTTATTTTTGCAATTTCGGGCGTTACCTTTTCGCCGGGGAGATGACCGCCCATGCCGGGCTTTGTGCCCTGACCTATCTTTATTTCTATCGCATCGGAGCTTTGGAGATTTTCGGGCGTAACGCTGTAGCGGTTGGGCACATATTCAAATATATATTTGTGCGCCGCCGACATTTCCTCGGGAAGTATGCCTCCTTCTCCGCTGCACATAGCCGTGCCTGCCATAGCGGAGCCCTTTGCAAGCGCCACCTTTGTTTCCTTTGAAAGAGCGCCGAAGGACATATGCGAAATATAAACGGGACCGTCAAGCACCATGGGCTTTTTGGCGTTTTTGCCTATTATCGTTTTAAGGCTGACAGGCTCGTCCTCCATAAGCGGCGGCGGATCAAGCTGTGCGCCGAGTATGAGTATATCCTCCCACGAGGGCATGGGGAGCCGTGTGCCCATAGCCTCAATAATGGGCTTGCCCGTAACAGCCATTTTGTGTATATCCGCCATTGCTCTTACGGACGCATCATGACGGGCATATTCCTTGGGATAGGCAAGAGGCTCATCCTCGGAAGCCTCCGAAATCTCCGCAGCCTCCTCATCCTCCAGCTTTTCAAATACGGAAACATCCTGCTTGCACATGGGGCAGGCTTCAAGCTCGCCGAAGGGCTTGCCCTCTTTTTCCTCGTCGTATATATATCCGCATATACTGCACTTGTATTTTGCCATAAACATACCTCCTCATTTGATAATGATTATTACTTATAATATAATGATAACATAAAATATATGACAAAACAAGGGGAAATTAAAACGGAGCCGTTTGGCTCCGCTTTTATTTTAAGTATTACATTTGGGGACAGTCCCTGTGCTTATTTATCTTTTTGTTATATAAAGGCAAAACATCACTGTTCAAGCCTGCTTTTTGTCCGTTTTAGGGACAGTCCCCAACTACGCTGCAAGAGCGGGGACTGTCCCGAAAATTGTTGTTGTCTGTTCTCTGTTGATGTGTTTTTCTTAATATGAGCAGTCAATAAGCTATATATACTGCGGGACTGTCCCCAAAGTTAAAGAAAAGACCCCATTATGAGGTCTTTTCTTAATATCAACTTATTTACTTCGCCTTATATATAGCCGTCTTGCTCTCTGCGTCCCAGTCGACCTGCACGCCAAGGAAATTACCTATGGCTCTGAATGGTACATACATTCTGCCGTCCTTTATTTCCGCTTTTACGCCATTTTCCATAGCCGTCTTAACGCCGTTCACTTCAACAATATTGCTTCCTGCCGTAAATACAGCCTTCATATTGTCCTT
>CANRNM010000070.1 GCA_947631975.1 uncultured Clostridia bacterium | reverse complement strand
TTGCGTAACAGAGGGCATAAAAAAAGCGGCGTTCCTGTTCTCCCGATAAGGGATTGAGAAACGCCGCCTTTGCGGTCAATATTCAGTTGTCTTGTATTTGGTCTATGCTGATGTGCCGTGTCTTTGGGCTTTTATCTCGCGGGAAGTGGGGCGCATATCAAGGCTCTTTCCTCAAACGTAGTAAATGAGTAGTAAATCCGGCTTGTTACCCTGCGAAACTGCCCGTAAAATCAAGGCTTTTTGAGATAATCAATATTTTTCTATGTAAAAACTAATAATAACTAAAATATTTACGGAGGTATTAATATGAAAAAATTAACTTTTATTTTTATTTCTGCATTTGTAAGTTTGATGTTATGTGCTTCAGTTTATGCAACAACAAGAGATGGAGTGACAATTAATAATGGTATTGTATCAAAGTCTCTTATAGCTGTAGATAGTCTTAAAGATTTAGGTTTTACAGGATACCAAACATTAATAAATAATCAACCGACAAATGAATATAAACTTTATTATAAGGATGCAAACTATTTATATAGTTTTAAATTTAATGGTAATTCTAGCTGGGTAACATTTAGACCGGGAAAAGAAGTCTGCAAATATAAGTTAAATCCGGACGGCTCAGCAGGTGAACAGGTAAATGATTTAACTGAATATAAATATGTAAATATTTCATACATTGGCGGAAAACTTTATGTTGATCCTTATTCTGTTTCTGAGCTTTTTAAATATTATATTCCGGATTTTAAAAATAATCTAAAATATAAATATAGTTCAGGAACAGAAACCAATGGCGTAAGCCTTACATTTAATGGAAAAGAATTGTATGTAAGATTTATTGAACTTTCACAATTACCCAAGACTCAATATGATTCTTCAAATATATATTGCTATTTAGATGAAGTTAAAGTTACATATTCGGAAGAAGAACGAAAGGCAAATCAGGAACAAGTTCAAGCAAAGAAGACAGTTGTTAAACCTAAAACTTCACCTATTCCGGGCGTAACGCAGGAAACTTATGATAGAGTGAACCAATATTTAACGAAGCAAATCACAAAAAATGAAAGTTCTACAGAAATGGTTTTTATAAATGGTAAGGTTCATTTTATAAGAAAAGACGATGATACAATAAATGAAAAGGGTAAAGTATATTCAGAAGACGATAAAAGGTATATGGAAAAAGCTTTATGGATATGTGTTGACTATGCAGGTGCAAAAGTGTATACTATTGGTAATTCAAATGCAAAAAAAATAGAAAAAGAGTTACAAAATGTTTATAAAGAACTTATTAATTTCTCGGGTTCATTGGATGAATTTGATGCTAAATTTGAGGAAGTAAGAGATAGAGCTAAAAAAATCGTTGGTTATAAGTAATATAATCTTTGACATATATTAACAACTATTCCATTTCGCCACAAATCCATAAAAAACTTTACAAATTCTTAAAAATATGTTATAATATTTGCATAGGTAAAATATAGGGTGTTTTTATGCATCCGCATTTCCAAAAAGGAGGTTTTTTTATGGTAAAGAAATGTATTGCTGAGTTCATCGGTACTGCCGTGCTTGTTATATTTGGCTGCGGCGTAGCAATGACTTACGGCGGAATGGTAGACGGCGCAGGCGTATCCGGCGCAGGCTGGGTGGGCATAGCTCTTGCCTTCGGTCTTGTTATCGTGGCAATGGCTTATTCTATCGGCAACATATCGGGCTGCCACATCAATCCTGCTGTTTCCATCGCAATGCTTGTTAACGGCAAGCTTTCAGTTCAGGAATTTATAGCTTATGTAGTAAGCCAGTTCATAGGCGCTATTGCAGGCGCTCTCGTACTGCTTGCAATATTCGGCAGCCAAATCGCGACCCTTGGCATGGGTACTAACGGCTTCGGCGAGGCTTCAGCTCTTGGCATCGGTGTTATGGGCGCATTCATTGCGGAAGTAGTGCTCACCTTTGCTTTTGTTATAGCTATCTGCGGCGTAACAAGCAAGGAGAAGTTCACAAGCACAACAGGTCTTGTTATAGGTCTTGCGCTTACTCTTGTTCATCTTCTCGGTCTGCCTATCACAGGCACATCGGTAAATCCCGCAAGAAGCTTCGGTCCCGCTCTTGTTTCCGCTCTTGCAGGCGGCAACGGCGGCGCTCTCGCTCTCAGCCAGGTTTGGCTTTTCATAGTTGCGCCTCTCATCGGCGGTGTTTTAGCCGCTGTTGTTTATAAGGCACTCGACAGCGAGGAATAAATTACATAATTAAAAAAGGGCGGATATCCCGCCCTTTTTTGTGTTTTTTTTGTTTGTATTATTTATAAATCTGTGGTATAATAGTTTTGCCGAAAGGCTGCAAAAGGGAAGTGACGGTTGCAATTTTACCCCGGAAAGGGGTGAAAGCCCATGAATTATTATGAATATGTGTTTTTATTAACCTTAATTATAATTATCTTGGCGTACATAGCAAAATAACCGTCCTACCTGAGAAATAGACGGTTATTTTAATAACAACTTTATTTTTGGGGTGCAACTTATGTTGCTCCCTTTTGTATTTTTATAATAACATCTTTTTTAATTTTTGTCAAGGCTTATATTTTTCCCTCATTTTTGCAAGCTCCAGTCCTTCCTTGCCCGTCATATGCTCTATTTCTACCTCTATCATGCAGAGCGCGTCGTAGAATTTTTCTATTTCGGCTTTATGCTCCTCGCCGCTTCCCTTGGGATTATATTTTTCCGCAAGTGCGTATATGGAGCGGTATATTTCATCATTGCTTTCAAGTATTCTTGCCTTGCCGAAAACTATAACGCTTCTGAAAGCCGTGGTGTATTTTTCGGGTATCACATCGTCGTTTGACACAACGCAGAAGGACACCTTCGGACATTTCTTTATTGCGTCGAGCTTATGTCCCGCTTTGGCGCAGTGGAAATAAAGCCTTCCGCTGTCGTATACATAGCTTAACGGCACGCCGTAGGGATAGCCGTCGTCGCCTATGACCGAAAGCACTCCCGATGTTGAATTTTTGAGTATGTCGATACATTCTTCGGTAGGAAGCTGTTGTCTGTTTCTCCTCATCTGTCTGAACATGGCTTTTCTCCTTTATTTCTGCGAAAGATAGTCCTTGTATGCAAATATGGCGGCTATAGACTTGCTGTCGCAAATTTCGCCCTTGTATATAAGCTCCGTGCACTCGTCAAGCGTATAGCGCTCCAATGTTATAAATTCGTCGTCATCCATGTTGAAGCTGCCTTTTTTGAGTCCCTCGGCTCTGTATATATAGAGCACCTCGCTGCAAAAGCCTATGGAGGAATACATTTTGAACATAAATGTCATTTTGTCCGCCTTGTATGATGTTTCCTCCTCCAGCTCTCTCACGGCGCAGTCGTAGGGGTCTTCGCCCTTTTCGAGCGTTCCCGCGGGTATTTCGAGCGTTTCAAAGCCTGCCGAATGTCTGTACTGCCTCACAAATATTATTTTTCCATTCTCGTCTATGGGGAGCATTGCCGCCGCTCCGCCGTGCCTTACGGTCTCTCTTGTAGTCTCTCTGCCGTCGGGGAGAGTGATTATGTCCTTTTCTATGCTGAAAACCTTGCCTTTGTAGACAAGCTCGCTTTTTTTGACCTCGTAGCTCATGGTCGTCCTCCTTGATTTTTTATATTAGTATACACCCGTTCACAAAAATTTTCAATAAGATACGCTGTTTTTTTAATACTTTAATTGACAGAATTATTAAAGTGTGGTATATTATTTCTATGAGTTGCTTTAAACAAGACTTAAATTTCAAAAAGGAAGGAAAATCACAATGAAAAAATTTTTAAGCATTTTACTTGCAATGACTTTATGCCTCGGCGCAGCAGGCTGCGGAAATACCGCTTCCGATGAAACTGCCGACGCGAACGGCGAAGCTTCAACAGGCGAAAAGATAATCGTAGGTCTTGACGACCAGTTCCCGCCCATGGGCTTCAGAGATGAAAACAACGAGATAGTTGGCTTTGACATCGACCTTGCAAAGGCAGCAGCAGAGAAAATGGGCGTTGAGATCGAATTCCAGCCCATCGACTGGGACAGCAAGGAGCTTGAGCTCAACTCCGACAAGATCCAGCTCATATGGAACGGACTTTCTATCACGGACGAAAGACTTGAAGCTATGGACTTCACAAAGCCCTATCTTGACAACAAGATGATAATAATAGTAAACGAAGGCTCCGACATAAAGACAAAGGCTGACCTTGCAGGCAAGGTAGTAGGCGTTCAGGACGGTTCGTCCGCTGTTGACGCTGTAGAGGCTGACGACATACATAATAGCTTTGCGGATATGCCTAAGTTTGACACAAACATACTTGCTCTTGCAGACCTTGAGGTAGGCAGAGTTGACGCAGTTGTTGCAGACCAGGTTGTAGCAAGATATTATCTTGCACAGAATCCCGACAAGAAGTTTGTCATCCTCGATGAGGACTTCGGTTCGGAGGTTTACGGCGTTGCGGCAAAGAAGGGCAACACAGAGCTTTTGGAAAAGCTCCAGAAGGCGCTTGACGAGCTTTATGATGAGGGCGTTTCCGCTTCAATATCCGAAAAGTGGTTCGGCGAGGACATCGTTATAAACGGCAAGGATGAGTAATGTGCAGTCATTTCAAACGGGCGGGCTTATGCCTGCCCGTTTTTTGACACCGTATAAATCAGGAGGAAAAATATGGATCTTACAGCTTGGATTTTGCAGATGCTCACGGGCGTAAAGCTTACAATACAGCTTTTCATAGTTACAATAGTATTGTCCATACCCCTTGGGCTTGTGCTTACCTTCCTTAAAATGAGCAAAAATACAGCGCTGAGCAAGGTAATTTCTTTTTATATACTCATCATGAGAGGCACGCCCCTGCTCCTGCAGATATTCTTTGTTTATTTCGGTCTGCCCTTCATACCCGTTGTGGGCAAATACCTTGTCATAGACGACAGATTCACGGCGGGCGCCATTGCCTTTATACTCAACTATGCGGCGTACTTTGCCGAGATATTCAGAGGAGGCATACTCTCCGTGGACAAGGGACAGTATGAGGCGGCAAAGGTGCTCGGAATAAGTGATATGCAGACGCGCTTCAGGATAGTTATGCCACAGATGTTCAGAATATCTCTGCCTGCCGTGGCAAACGAGACCATTATACTTTTGAAGGATACCGCGCTTATAACAACGCTGGGTCTTTCCGACCTGCTCAAGGTAACAAACACTATCGTAAACAGAACTACAAATGTTTCGGCTTATGCCGTGGCTGCGGCTTTTTATCTCATATTAAGCTACATCTTGTCCGCTCTGTTTGTGAAGCTTGAAAAGAAATTTGACTTTTAGGAGGGTGAAATATGTACGAAATAGAGGCTAAAAATGTGAGAAAAAGCTTCGGCTCTCTTGAAGTCCTTAAGGGCATAGACCTCAATATATCAAAGGGCGAGATAGTGGCTGTGCTCGGTCCCTCGGGTTCGGGCAAGAGCACGTTTCTTAGAAGTCTTATAGACCTTGAGACCATTGAGGAGGGCACGGTGAAGATAGCGGGGGAATATCTCTGCAAGGACGGAAAATATCCCCACAACAAGGAAAAAGCAAGGATACTTTCAAAGGCGGGAATGGTTTTTCAGCACTTCAATCTCTTCCCTCATATGAGCGTAAAGAAAAATCTCATGTGCGCGCCCATGCTCAACAAGCAGGGCACAAAGGAGGAAATAGAAAAGCTTGCCTTTGAAATGCTTAAAAAGGTGGGGCTTGAGGACAAGCTCGATGTTATGCCTTCGACGCTTTCGGGCGGACAAAAGCAGAGAGTCGCCATAGCGCGTGCGCTTATGAGAGATCCCGAGATTATACTTTTTGACGAGCCTACATCGGCTCTTGACCCCGAGCTTACGGGTGAGGTTTTAAATGTTATAGCCGACCTTGCCAAGGAGGGCATAACAATGGTTATAGTTACCCATGAAATGGGCTTTGCCAGAGAGGTCGCCGACAGGATAATATTTATGTACGATGGCGTTGTGACCGAGGACGACACCCCCGAGGTGATATTCAACCACCCTAAGAACGAGAGGACACGGGCATTTATACAGTCGGTAATAAAATAATTTGTAAAAATATGCAAGTTTCAGAATTAAGGAACTTGTATATTTTTTTGTTTTTTGTTATACTTATAATAAATATTTGTTGCCAATTTTTTGTTCGGGAGTGTTAAAGTTTGAATGAATTGATATTAATAGAAGCTTATCCTATTAAAGACATACTTAAATATCTTTTGCAGGACAAGACCACAAAAAAGAATATAATATTTGCTTCCGACAGCTACATTGACTATGGGGAAGAATACACAGCCAAATCCCAAATGACGGAAAAAGCCCTGCTGGGCATAAATTCCTGTGATATACAGCCGAGGATATACAAAACATCAGCCGAGCAGGTCAGACGCACACGCAAAAAGGCGGAGGTGTTCACCCCTGCATGGATAGTCAACAAGATGATAAATTATTGCGATGCCGAGTGGTTCGGACATGAAAATGTATTCAATTTTGAAAGTCCTACGGCTTGGATAACAAACATAAAGCCTGCTGAATTTCCCGAGGGGAAGGACTGGAAGACATATGTGGATTCAAGACGGCTCGAAATAACCTGCGGGGAAGCGCCCTACATAGTTTCAAGATATGACACTTCCACGGGCGAGGTCATACCGATAGATGACAGAATAGGTATCCTTGACCGAAAGCTGAGGGTAGTTGGGGAAAATACCGACAACGAAGAAGATTGGCTAAAATGGGCAATAAGAGCATACCAAAGTGTTTATGGCTATGAATATCAGGGCGACAATGTGCTCATTGCAAGAATAAATATGATATATACATTCTGCGACCATGTTGAAGCAAAATGGAAAAGAAAGGCAACAATAAGAGAATTAAAAAAGCTTGCCAATATTATATGTTGGAATTTATGGCAGATGGACGGTTTGCAGGACACAACGCCGTGCGGCGCGCCGCATGATGATTCTTTGCAGATGTCGCTCTTTGACGATGACAATGTAACAGAAAATGAAAGCCCATATTGCAGAGTATATGACTGGCGAGCAGGCAAATCAATGGAATTCAGAGATATTAAGAAAAGAGGGAAAGGTATGAAATTTGATTTTGTAATTGGAAATCCGCCGTATCAAGAAACTACTGACACATACAATAGACAAACCCCTATTTATCCGCTTTTTTATGATGCTGCGGAATGCGTGTCAGATAAAGTTATGTTAATTACTCCAGCACGCTTTCTGTTTAATGCAGGATTGACATCAAAAGATTGGAATAAAAAGATGCTGTCAGATACACATCTGCGCGTAGAACAATATTTTGAAGATGCTTGCACTGTGTTCCCTAATACAGATATTAAGGGGGGGGTGGCGATAGTCTATTATGACCAGACACAAAAATTTGGTGCAATAAATGAATTTATACCGAACGATTCTTTAAGAAAAATAGCTTCACATTTTACTAAGGACACAAAAACTAATTTGCCTGCAATCATGTTTGGTGGTCGTTCAGATTTGAAATTTAACAGTGTTTTTGTTAAAGAACATCCAGAGTCGGTTGATGCGCGATTAAACGCTGTACAAGTTAAACATCCAAATGTTACAAAATTGGCACCAAATGAAGAGTACGAATTAAAGTCTTCTACTTTAGATATATTATCTTTTTTGTTTTTAGATAAAGAGCCAAAAGACAAAAAAGATTACTATAAAATTTTGGGACTTAAATCTGGTAAGAGAGTATATAGATGGATTGAATGTCGATACATGGATCCTCGTTATCCATCTAACAATAATATCTGTGCTTATAAGACATTATTTCCAGAAGCAAATGCAAGTGGTGTTTTTGGTGAAATAATGGGACAACCTGTTGTTTTAGGACCCATGGAAAGTGCAACACCTTCATTTATCAGCATAGGGTGTTTTGATAATGAAATAGAAGCAATTAATGTAGCAAAATATATAAAGACAAAGCTGGTTCGAGCTTTGTTAGGTTTAATAAAGAAAACACAGCATACATCTCCTTCGAGCTGGGCATATGTTCCCCTGCAAGACTTTACCCCATCTTCCGATATTGACTGGACAAAATCTATATCCGACATTGACAAACAACTGTATAAAAAATATGGTTTAAGTCAAGAAGAAATAGACTTTATCGAAACGCACGTAAAGGAGATGGCGTAATGGCAGCAATAAATATCAAAACTACCACAAAAGTTATACCGCAGTGCTATGCCTATATCACTCCCGGAGTGCCTGCACATGACGGCTGGACAAAGATAGGTTTTACAGAGCGTGATGTAGAAACCCGTATAAAAGAACAGACACATACAGTTGGTGTTGAACACAAAACTTGCTGGGCTATGCGCGCGTCATTCATGACGGAACCTTACGGAACATTTACCGATAAGGATTTTCACGCTTATCTTAAAAAACTTGACATTAAACGCGAAACGGGCACAGAATGGTTCTATATTGAGCCAAACACAGCCCGTGGAAATTTTATAGATTTTACTCAGAATCACGGTTTATTATACAAAGAAGACGCAGACGCAGTTATACCCTATAAACTCCGTGATGAACAGGCAGAGGCTGTACAGAAAACAGCGGATTATTTTAATGGTATGGAAAAAGCCGAATTTTTGTGGAATGCAAAGCCTCGTTTCGGGAAAACGCTTTCAGCCTATGACCTATGCATGAAACTGGACGCACATAATATTCTTATTGTAACTAATCGCCCCGCAATAGCCAATTCATGGTATTCGGATTATGAAACATTTTTCGGTCCACAGTCGGGCTATATCTTTGTGAGCAATGTAGATGGAATAAAGGGTAAGAAGTTCGTATACAGCCGTGAAGAATATTTAGATATAATTGATGAAGATACAAAAGGCTGTATTGAGTTTGTAAGTTTGCAGGATTTGAAAGGTTCGATCTATTTCGGAGGTCATTATGATAAACTTTCCGAAGTTAGCGATGAAAAAGGTATTACATGGGATATTCTTATTGTGGACGAAGCGCATGAAGGCATAGATACATATAAGACGGATACTGCTTTTAACCGTATTCGCAGAAAGTGGACTTTGCATCTTTCGGGTACTCCTTTCAAGGCTCTTGCCAATGATAAATTCCCCGAAAGTGCCATATATAACTGGACATATGCAGACGAACAGAAAAAGAAGCGTGATTGGGATACTCACAGCGAGACAGAAAATCCTTATGAGGTTTTGCCACGTCTTTCTCTTTTTACTTATCAGATGTCCGATATTGTTCGCGATAAAGTAAAAAAAGGCATAGAACTCGCGGACAACGACATAGAAGAATTTGCCTTTGATTTGAATGAATTTTTTAAAACAAACGAGCAGGGTAAATTTTTGCACGATACAGATGTTGATAAATTTCTTGACGCATTGACAAGGCAAGAGAAATTTCCTTTTTCGACACCTGAACTTCGTGATGAATTGAAGCACACATTCTGGATATTAAACCGTGTGGCAAGCGCAAAGGCTCTTGCAAAGAAGCTGAAAATACATCCTATATTCAAGGATTATGAAATTATACTTGCAGCAGGCGACGGAAAGTTAGACGATGATGACGAGAATGAAAAGTCTTTTGACAAAGTAACAAAAGCGATTTCAGAGTGCGACAAGACTATTACACTATCTGTTGGTCAGCTTACTACGGGCGTAACTATTCCCGAATGGACGGCTGTTCTTATGCTGTCGAATATGGCAAGTCCTGCGCTTTATATGCAGGCAGCTTTCCGCGCACAGAATCCATGTCTGTTTACAGACAGCGACGGTAACACATACAGAAAGCAGAACGCCTATGTATTTGATTTTGACCCCGCCCGTACTCTTAATATATTTGAGCAGTTTGCAAACGACCTTATACCCGAAACATCGGGCGATAAAGGCGACTTTGACAGCCGCAAAAAACATGTCAGAGAACTTTTGAACTTCTTTCCCGTATACGGCGAGGACGATGAAGGCTCAATGATAGAACTTGATGCGGAAAAAGTCCTTACGATACCGCGCCATATTCATGCAAGAGAGGTCGTGGAGCGTGGCTTTATGTCTAATTTCCTGTTTGCAAACATCAACGGAATTTTTGGTGCGCCTAAAGAGATAATAGATATTATCAACAATATGCAGGCAATAGAGGAACCCAAAAAACTTCCTCCCGCCAATATAGATGAAAACACAGCTAAAGAATTGAATATAGGAGAAGATGGAAAGGTTGAGATTCCTAAACAGCAAATCATAGGAACGGCAGCCAAAATTTTCGGCGATAAGGTTTATGCAGATGTAGATGAAAAGCTGGCAGAAGTTGTGGACAAAATTCAGAAGGACAAGGAAACAATTTCAAACCCTAAAAAGGATGAACTTAAAAAATTACATGATATGTTTTCAAAGCCAATTGCACAAACGCTTATTGACTCAGCAAGAGAGCAATATGGCAGCGATTTGAGAAAATCTACACAAAACCATTTGGAGCGTAAAATTCAAGAGACTACGGACGCTGTTGTTGACCGTGTGTATGGTAATTATACCATTAGCGATAACCAATTAGCCAAAGAACGCGATGATAAGATACGGCAGGCACAACAATCCGGCGCCGCTATGGAAGAAATTACACAAATTGATGAAAAGTATAATGAAATGCGGCTTCAAGGCTATCGTGAAATGGTGGAGAATATCAATAAAAAGCTCCATAGTGATGAAACCGTTAAAAAGACGGCAGAAGCTATTGTTGAAACAGTAGAAACCGAAAAAATGAAGGCGGAGAAAAACTCCATTGAAGGCAGCGTCCGCGATCATCTCCGTGGCTTTTCGCGCACTATCCCTGCATTTCTGATGGCATACGGCAATGAAAATACTACACTTGCAAATTTTGATACTCTAGTGCCGGAAGATGTATTCTGGGAAGTTACCGCAAATCCGCAGAACGGGCAGGGCGTAACGCTTGAACAATTCCGTATGCTTCGCGACGGTGGAGATTATATATCCGATAGTGGTGAGAAGAAGCACTTTGACGGTCATCTGTTTGATGAAGTAGTGTTTAACGATGCTGTGCAGGAATTTATGAAAAAGCGTGCTGAGCTTGCAAATTATTTTGATTCTGATCTTTCGGGAGATATTTTCGACTATATCCCGCCGCAGAAAACGAACCAGATATTTACGCCCAAAAATGTTGTGAAAAACATGGTGGATATGCTGGAGAAGGAAAATCCGGGCTGTTTTGACGACCCCGACAAAACATTTATAGACCTTTATATGAAATCGGGTCTTTATATTGCCGAGATAGTTAAGAGGCTTTATAACAGCGCAAATATCAGAGCGCTCTATCCCGACAGCAAAGCCAGATTGAAGCATATATTTGAAAAACAGGTGTATGGTCTTGCGCCCACGGAGATCATATATCGTATTGCTTTAAATTTTGTACTCGGCTTTGATGAAGACAATGAAATAGCGGCACATAATCTGCGTCAGGTCGATGCCTTGCCCTATGCAAAGGCAGGCACATTGGAAAAACAGCTTGATGAAATCTAGCTGTTTTTCCAATGTGCCTGCCTTT